>NZ_JAUBPO010000040.1:0-39233 GCF_036700785.1 Microcoleus sp. S28C3
CCTTATTCTCTCCCAGCGCGGTGGCTCTAGTTCTTCTGAAGCCACCTTTCTCATCTTTATTTAGTCTAAACTACAGTGATAAAGGAAGTTGTCTGAAAATTGTGGTCTGTTTTAGCATGGGCTGTACCTGGTAAGTTTCGCGATCGCGCAAATAAATAGAGGATGATGCTAGGAAGCGATCGACCTCTATTCAGCCATGATATTCTATTTATCAAGAGATGCAGAAACATTTATTGCTGCATTGAAGGAGTATCAAAAAATCGACATCCTAAGGGATTTGTGCGTACAGATTTATTTTGAGGAGTTGTTATAGGAGGACGAGAGTTAGGAAGGGTGGTATTCAATTCTGAGACGGTAAACGATTTAGAAATATTAGGATTTTTCCCGATATCGCTCGCAGAAGTTTTAGCAACATCTGCTGACTCGGTACTTGTGATATTTTGTGTTTCAGTTACATTTATCTGCGATTTGACAGTCGTTTGTGCCTGACACGGATAGGCAGTCATAGCATAAATCACAGCAAAGCCCAGGAACCTAAAATAGCCCGTTGATTTAATCATATTGATCTAAACCTAAACCTAAAGAACTGTTATTACTGCGTCTTAATAATAGATTAAATGAGCAAAACTTATATTTCAAGCGTGTTTATGCGTATTTTTTTTACTTAAAAATTACGTACTTGTATGTAAGGAAGAAAGATATAAACGGGAAAATTACTACCAAATGTAAAGTTTCAGTAAAAGTAGCGGGTTTTTACTGAGAAAAAATCTTAGGACATCCCGCTGGGGTTTTAATCACTGTCTGCTGACCGAAAAGCACTTTTCTCGCTTAACAGGCAGGATTTCGGTTCCACCAAATTAAATTTTCTTGGGGGCCGTTCATCCGGGGCGGGTTCACCAAAATTGTTTGCAATTCGCGATCGATCTAGTAAAACCCCCCACAGCATTACACTCTTAAAAAGAAAATGAAGTTCTCAATACACCAACTGAGATCGGGTCGCTATCGGGAGTGTGACCGGGTTGAAAAATCAAGATCAATCCAGGGGTGACGCTGATATTATCATTCACCTGCCAGCGATAGAATACCTCTACATGAGTAGTCGTTCCGGGTTGCCCGCCCGATCGCCCTAAACCCGTATCTAAAAAATCAGGAACGTTATTGCCTGTAGGTAAATTGCTGCTGACAATTTTAGGCGGTTGCCCGATATAAATTCCTCCTAAACTTCCTGATTTAAACAAATCGGGAAAATTTACAAAAACCATATAATTTGTAGTTGCTACTGTACCAGATTTACCCGGAATGCGAGAATTAGTATAACCAGCCCAACCTCCCAGAGAAACTCGCGATGAAAGGCGCCAATTTAAACTGGCTCCCACTGCATTTGTTTGCAGAGATGCTGACTTATTTGTGCTAGGATTGATAGCAGTTAATTGGCCGTCGCCCGCCAAATTAATCAGATTACCGTTCGGCGAATAATCGTTAACATAATACACAGTAAGATCGACAGGATCGGCTGGTGTCAGAGTTAGTTGTACACCCAATGTATTGTGTCCTTCAGAACCGTTAGAACTAACAAAGAATCCGGGAATGTTAGTAGAATAAACTGCTTGCAAACTGGCTCGATTCGCAAATTGCCAGTCAATGCCGATGCCGCCTAAACCCAAACCAGTGTTCAAAATAGGGTTTCTTTGGGCGAAGGCAGAAAGGGGGCCGGAAGCTGCACTTTCGACCCGATTCGGCCCTCGAAAACCGGTAACCATGTTAACTCCTGCTGTCCCTGCAAACACTGCCAATTTGTCGCCGACCAGAAAGCGGTAGTTGAGGTCACTGACCGTTAATCCAGAAGTTTCGGCTAAATTATAAGCAAGGTTTACGTCTTCGGTTAATTGTGGTGAATTGCTTCCGTTCTGGTTGTAAAAACCGATTAATAAGTTACTGCGAGGACTAAATTGAGTGGTTAAGTAGAATTGATTTAGGTTGATAATGTTGACATTTGTACCGGGATCTTTTGTATCTCTTTTGCCGTCTCTGGGAGCGCGGTCTGCACGGTTGGGCGCGCGCCCTTGTATTCCAAAAATGGTGAATCCTGATAGCTTAGTTGTTGTTGAAAATTGATTGGCTTCTAGTTCTGTAGAGCGCGCTTCTAAAAGGTCAGTTCGACCTCGCAGTGTGGCAACTTCTGCTGCAAATTCTTCTTGCAATGTTTGCACTTTTATCAAGTCATTTCGATTTACTTGGTTTTGGGTTTGTTTGGCGATAGACTCGCGTATTTTATCTAAACAAGCATTGACTCCGGCTGCAAATTCATAGCGGGTGAGGGCGCGGTTTCCGCGATAGGTTCCGTCGGGGTATCCAGCTATGCAGCCGTATCTTTCTACTAAGGATTGCAGTGCTTGAAATGCCCAGTCTGTGGGCTGTACGTCGCTGAGTTGGGAAACTGATGTAACTTGTTCTATTGAGTTTTCAGTAGGGTAAATTAATGGGGGATTTGCTAATTTATTTTCTTCAACTAACGGAGGTATTTCTGCGGGCTGCGTTTCGCTGGCTTCGGATATGTGAGTTTCTATCTCACTCGCCATAGGTACGGGCGGCTCCGATGTGGGGTTTATCGCTGGAGTTACATCTACATTGTGAGAATTTTCGACTGATTGTCGATCGGGATTACGATCGACATTATCCGGTAGATTATTGGTCGGTGCGGGTAATTGATACCATTCATTAACTGGATCTTCGGAATTTGCACTATTTGCTGTTGTTTCAGGATTTGTCGTTTCTGCTAATGCTGGAACGCTCAATAATGCCTGCAATCCGAATCCTACTATTAAGCTGCTAAGGATTTCCCAAATTTGTCGATCGCACTTTTGATTTTTCATTTTATTATACTTTGTTAAGATTTGTCCAAAAAAGTGAGAAAAAAGGCGATTCCCTACGGGATAGCTACGCTTCACGCACTATTCGAGATGAAGGGCGATCGTAAATTCCGTTTTTTCTCCCAAAACCGACGAACAAGTCAAACTGTCGCCCTCGGTTTCTTCCACTATGTGACGGCTGATTGACAATCCGGTTCCCGTTGCTTTCCCAACAGATGTTGTAGTGAATGAAGGGTCAAAAATCTGCGATATTATTTCCTCAGACACTCCTGTGCCATTGTCTTTGATTTTAATCCTAATATCTCGCTCTTGCTCATATAACTAAGTAGTAATAGTGTAGTAATAGTAATGGTGTTTGGTGCGGATGTAATCGATGCAAAAATACACATTTGCTTAGCTTTTTATAAATCATCGAGCGCCTTTTTCAGAACCATTCATAAACACCGAATTCAGTTCTAATAGCATTTAAAAAAACTAATCTAGCCATAATTTGTGATAAGTTGAATAGCCGAACGGTTATTATTGGTCTTCAAACGGTGCTGCAAAATCATCAAAGTGCTATCAATTCCTTCCCGGATATCGGCTAACACTTTATACTAGCTGTCTGCACGGGAAAAAGTGCCGAGCGAGTTATCGCTTAACATCGTTAGGAGGGAAACGCGAGCGATTTTTTTAGCGATCGCTAACTTTTTTAAGTTCTGTATCATTACGGTTGACAAAGCAAAAATATTAAGTATATTTAACTCATTTAAACCCGTTAATACTATAATACTATCATCGCCAATGGGTAGCTGCCAATAGCTGCGACATCCATTCAAACTCCACCAATTTAAAAGCTATGTGCCAATTACTGGGAATGAACTGCAATGTTCCAACAGATATTTGCTTTTCGTTTGAGGGTTTTTCTGCAAGAGGTGGCAGAACAGACGTTCATCAAGACGGTTGGGGAATTGCTTTCTTTGAAGGTTTGGGATGTCGCCTTTTTATAGACTCTAAACCTGCGATTGCTTCTCCGGTTGCTGAAGTAGTGCGTCGCTATCCCATTCATTCAACTAACGTCATTGCTCACATCCGCAAAGCTACCCAAGGCGAAATTGCTCTCGAAAACTGCCACCCTTTTATTCGGGAACTTTGGGGGCGCTATTGGGTGTTCGCTCACAATGGAAATCTCGAAAATTTTAATCCCGAATGTGCCGGAGTTTACAAACCTGTTGGCAAAACTGACAGCGAAAAAGCTTTCTGTTTGATATTAGAAAAGCTGCGAAAAAGTTTCCCTCTAAATAAGCCTAGTGTGACGGATATTTACCCGGTACTGAACGAAATCACTAAAACTTTGGCAGAGTACGGAATTTTTAATTATTTACTTTCTGATGGAGAACACTTGTTCGCACATTGTTCTACTAATCTGCATTATATTGTGCGACAAGCACCTTTTGCTAGCGCGCACTCGATCGATGAGGATGTTACAGTCGATTTCCGGGAACTGACAAAGGAGGACGATCGCGTGGCTGTTATTGCCACTTTTCCGCTGACTGATAACGAAGTTTGGACGCAAATTCACCCGGGAGAATTGCTGGTATTTCAGGATGGTTGCCCGGTCAATTTTTAACCGCTGGAGTTAAGTTAAATGATCGCTACGAAGCGGCTGCAAAATCTGTTTATTGCCGCATTCCCGGTTCGTGAAATGCCAACACAAGATCTTCCTTGGGAACCCCTGCACGCACAAAATCTGTTGCAATCCCATCTTCTGTCCAGTCTTCCTCGATCCAGAATTTGCGATCGCGAATCCGAACGTAAACAGTGATACTGGTAATGCGATCGCCCTTTTGCCAGCCAAGATTCATCCAGATGTAATGACCGTTTTGTTCGTCGGTAATTAAGAATGTCTCGATGTCTGGTTGAGGATGGCGGCACAATTCTACATACTCGGTTAAAATCCCCTAGATTAGTTTGGGATACTCGATTAGTTTATCCATTTTACAATTGCCTCTACTTATGCAGCAAAACTATTAACAAGTCTAACTGTAGGTCTGTATAACCGAGTTGGCGATGGAAAAAAACTTTCACGTCGCGTAGTAGATACTGGAAAATCATCAATATTTTTTGAGTAGGTATTGACAGAAAATAAAATATTCGGTAATCTACGATAAGATAGGTGTTTGTCACGCAAATGTAAATCAATATGTAGTTAACTTGCTGATTTGTTAGTGAGGGCCTGGCTGAAAAAAAAATTTGCGAAACAGAAGTTCATGGCTGTTGTTTTCCGCTAGAGAATTGCTAAAAGTTATCTATAACAGTATGGTTATGGTGAACCTCAGTATTTATTGGTATGCGTGTAGTTGCTGAACTGGTAAGCCAGTCCACCGAGTCATACACTACAAAAAGATTGGTGCTAGGTGAAGTCAGAATGAAATTAGGAAACATAACAGAGCCAATGTTAAAGCTTCTAGAAGATGCTGGAGAAGCAGAGGCTTTGCTTAATAAAGAGCCGAATACGCAATTTTTTCGGCGTGCATACATCCGCAGCATTTTTGCTTCTATAGAAGGAATAATTTGGCTGATTAAGCAAACTTGCCTTAAAGCAAGATCACGTAAGGGAGTTCTGCCAATGACTATTGCAGAATATGCGATGCTTGCCGATGAAAGTTATGGTCTAAAAGGTAATGGCGAAATATGTATTCAAACAAAATTTCTGAGGCTTCCCGATAATCTTCGTTTTACAGTGAAGGTTGTTAACCGTCTGTTTAGAATGCAGCTTGAACTTGGAATTGGAACAACTACATGGAAAAATTTTCAAACAGCTCTTGCAATTAGGCATAGAATTACTCATCCTAAGAATGCCTCTGACATTGACATCTCAGATGATGAGATAGAAATTTGTAAGGAGGTTACTGGTTGGTTCAATGATATTGTGGCTAAATTTATTCAAAATTTAGTTAATACATCAACTTGAGAAACCGGGGGAGTCAGAAACCGGGTTTCTCACCAAAATCGGGCATGAGAATGCTTAAATTATCGCAGAAACCCGGTTTCTTGGATTAGGGTCGATCGCCTAAGAGTCAGAAACCGGGTTTCTTCACTAAATCTTGGTGAGGATGCCAAGATTATCGCAGAAACCCGGTTTCTTGGACTAGCTGCCGCCAATCCGAGCGACATCGCGAGCATTTTCTTCAAACGCAGCCGTCAGCGCATCATCACCGCTTAAACCCGATGCGATCGCCCTTTCAATAGCCTGCAACACCCGCTTATAATCCCTCGGCATCACCTTCACAAACACCGGCACCATCTCATCCCACGCAGCCAGAACCTTCGATGCCTTCGCACTTCCAGTCAAATCAACGTGAGTTTGAAGCATCTGCCGCAAATCGCTAATTTCCTCAACATCCTCCAATTTTTCCAAATCCACCATCGACATATTGCAGCGAGTAGCAAAATCCCCCGCTTCATCCAAAATGTAAGCAACACCGCCACTCATACCCGCTGCAAAATTGCGCCCGGTTTCGCCCAAAACTACAACTTTGCCGCCAGTCATGTACTCGCAACCGTGATCGCCCACACCTTCAACTACTGCGTTAACGCCAGAGTTACGCACCCCAAAACGTTCGCCCGCCATCCCTCGGATGAAAACCTCACCAGCAGTCGCGCCGTAAAGCACTACGTTACCGACAATCACGTTTTCCTCAGCGACAAAGGTAGAAGCTGGCGACGGATACAAGATAATCTTGCCGCCGCTGAGCCCTTTGCCCAAATAGTCGTTAGCTTCGCCTTCGAGCTCCAGGGTGACTCCCTTGGGCACGAATGCGCCAAAGCTTTGCCCGGCGCTGCCTTGGAAGTGCAGGTGCACCGTGCCATCCGGCAAACCTTCCCAGTTGCGCTTGGTGATTTCGTTGCCGAGAATTGTGCCGACAACGCGGTTGACATTGGTAATCGGCAGTTTGGCGTGGACTTTTTCACCGTTTTCGATCGCACCTTTGCACAAATCCAACAACACAGTCATGTCGATCGACTTTTCTAAACCGTGATCCTGCGCCATCTGACAATAGCGCCCGACATCCGCCCCAACCTCCGGCTGATAAAGGATTTTGGAGAAGTCCAAACCCTTAGCCTTCCAGTGTTCCACAGCTTGCTGAGGTTCCAAAACATCAGTGCGGCCAACCATTTCATTCAGCGTGCGGAAGCCCAACTGCGCCATAATTTCCCGGACTTCCTGCGCAATGAAAGTCATAAAGTTTACCGTGTGATCGGGGTCGCCGGTAAAATTTTTCCGCAGCAGCGGGTCTTGCGTCGCCACGCCCACCGGGCAAGTGTTCTGGTGACAAACGCGCATCATGATGCAGCCCAATGTCACCAGCGGCGCGGTCGCAAAACCGAATTCCTCAGCGCCAAGGAGTGCAGCAATTACTACATCGCGGCCGGTTTTCATTTGACCGTCAGTTTCCACGACAATCCGGCTGCGAAGATTGTTGAGTACCAAAGTTTGGTGAGTTTCCGCCAGTCCCAATTCCCAAGGTAAACCGGCGTGTTTGATCGAAGTTTGCGGCGAAGCGCCGGTTCCGCCGTCGTAGCCGGAAATCAACACCACATCGGCGTGGGCTTTTGCAACCCCGGCCGCGATCGTCCCGACTCCAACTTCCGACACGAGTTTGACGCTGATCCGCGCTTCCCGGTTGGAATTTTTCAAGTCGTGAATCAATTCGGCCAAATCTTCGATCGAATAAATGTCGTGGTGAGGAGGAGGCGAAATCAATCCCACACCCGGAGTCGAGTTCCGCACCTTGGCAATCCACGGGTATACTTTTTTACCGGGCAACTGTCCGCCTTCACCGGGTTTCGCGCCTTGCGCCATCTTGATTTGCAGTTCCCGCGCTTGGGAAAGGTACAAGCTGGTAACGCCGAAACGCCCGGAAGCAACTTGTTTGATCGCGCTGTTTTTCGAGTCGCCGCGATCGTTGGTCCAAGTGTAGCGTTCCGAGTCTTCCCCCCCTTCACCGGTGTTCGATTTGCCACCAATGCGGTTCATGGCGATCGCCAGAGATTCGTGGGCTTCTTTAGAAATCGAACCGTAACTCATCGCCCCAGTTTTAAAGCGTTTGAGAATAGATTCGATCGGCTCAACTTCCTCAATCGGTATCGATTCCCGCTGCTTGAATTGCAACAAACCGCGCAAGGTAAAATGCTGCTGGTTTTGTTCGTTTACCAGCCCAGAATACTGTTTGAAAAGCGTATAACTGCCCTCGCGCACCGACTTTTGCAGCGCGTGAATTGTCTGCGGACTAAACAAATGCGCCTCGCCTTCTTTCCGCCACTGATATTCGCCGCCGACATCGAGAGTATGTCCGCTGGATGGGCGGTCTGGGAAAGCGTGAGTATGGCGCAAAATAGCTTCTTGGGCGAGGACTTCGAGGTCTACGCCTTCAATCCGCGAGGCTGTCCAAGCAAAGTATTTATTGACTACGGATTTGTTTAAGCCGATTGCCTCAAAAATCTGCGCGCCGCGATAACTTTGAATTGTGGAAATCCCAATTTTCGAGGCAACTTTCGTCACACCTTTAGTTGCCGCTTTGACGTAGTTTTTGCAAGCAGTTTTGTACTCGACATTTAGCAGCAATCCTTCGCGGATCGAATCGGCGATCGTCTCAAAAGCCAAATACGGATTAATCGCGCCGCAACCATATCCAATAAGTGTCGCAAAGTGATGCACTTCCCTCGGTTCGCCGGATTCGAGAACGAGTCCCGCCCGCGTCCGCGTTCCTTTGCGGATCAAGTGGTGGTGCAGGCCCGCAACTGCCAGCAGCGCCGGAATAGGGGCTTGGTCGGGACTGATACCCCGATCGCTCAAAATGATGATATTCACCCCGGAGGCGATCGCGCTGTCTGTTGCTGCAAAAACCTCTTCTAAGGCTTGTTCCAGACCTTTTACCCCGCTTTTGGGGTCAAACAAAATCGGTAGTGTAATCGACCGGAAATTGCCCTCATTTACGTGTTTGAGCTTAGCTAATTCTTCATTGCTGAGAATGGGCGTTTTCAGTTCAATCAAATGACAGCTTTCCGGTTCTGGTTTGAGCAAATTGCGTTCAGCGCCGATCGTAGTTTCGGCAGAAGTTACAATTTCTTCGCGGATAGAATCGATCGGCGGATTGGTAACTTGAGCAAACAACTGCTGGAAGTATTCATAAAGCAGTTTTGGGCGGTTGGAAAGCACCGCCAGCGGCGTATCCGCACCCATCGCGCCGACAGCTTCCACGCCATCTTTCGCCATCGGTGCTAACAGCAACCGCAGTTCTTCAAAGGTGTAGCCAAAGGCCATTTGCCGCTGGATCAATGTTTCGGGGTGGGATTCTGGCAATGCCGGCGCATCTTTCAGTTTGGCGATTTCGACCATGTGCTGGTCGATCCACTGGCGGTACGGATGTTCTGTAGCGATTTTGGTTTTAATTTCCTCGTCAGAGACGATGCGGCCTTCCTCGGTATTTACCAGGAACATCCGGCCCGGTTGCAAGCGGCCGTTGGATGCAATTCGTTCTGGGGCGATCGGCAAAACTCCGGCTTCCGATGCCATAATTACCAAGTCGTCTTTGGTAACGCAGTAGCGGGAAGGGCGCAAACCGTTGCGATCGAGCACGGCCCCGATCGAAGTACCATCGGTAAAGGCGATCGAAGCTGGGCCGTCCCAAGGTTCCATCAAGCAAGAATGGTATTCGTAGAAAGCCTTTTTCTCGTCACTCATCGACTCGTGGGCTGTCCAAGGTTCCGGAATCATCATCATTACAGCGTGCGGCAAAGAACGCCCAGCCAAAGTCAGCAATTCCAAAGCATTGTCAAAAATCGTCGAGTCGCTACCTTCGATGTTGATTAAATTCGGGATTTTCTTCAAATCGTCTCCGAACAACTCCGACTCGAACAGCGATTGCCGCGCGTGCATCCAGTTAATGTTGCCGCGCATCGTGTTAATTTCGCCGTTGTGGGCGATGTAGCGGTAAGGGTGCGATCGTTCCCAGCTCGGAAAAGTATTCGTGCTGAAGCGCGAGTGAACCAGGGCTAGAGCGCTTTCCATGTCGGGGTCGTGCAAATCGGGATAGTAATCGCCGACTTGCACGGGCATTAACATACCCTTGTAGACGATCGTCCGGCACGAGAGAGTGGAATTGTACCAGTAGGGGTCTGTGTTAGTCCTGCGGATGGCGTTGTGAGCCCGTTTGCGGATGACGTATAGTTTCCGCTCGAAAGCCGCCTCGTCGATACCTGCGGCGCGCCGCAGGAACACTTGCTGCATAAAGGGTTCGCTAGATTTGGCGGTTTCGCCGAGGGACGAGTTGTCCGTGGGAACATCTCGCCAGCCGAGCACTTCCTGGCCTTCTTCTGCCGCGATTTCCTCAAAAATGCGCTGACCGTTTTCCCGTTCAGTTCGATTTGGCGACGAGTAAATCGCGCCGACGCCGTACTCGCCGGCTTCTGGAAGTTCGATGTTTAGGGCCGCCGTTACTTTCTTGAGAAACTTGTGGGGCACCTGCATCAAAATGCCCGCCCCGTCTCCGGTGTTGGGTTCGCAGCCGCACGCGCCCCGGTGGTCGAGGTTCAAGAGGATTGTCAGTGCCTGCTCGACAATTTCGTGGGATTGGTTACCCTTCATGTGTACGATGAACCCGACTCCGCAAGCGTCGTGCTCGAACTGCGGATCGTATAGGCCTTGTTTTGCTGGCAGTTCGTTGCTGTTCATTTTGATGTTTTCCTAAAATTGACGAAAAAATTGCGATCGGCAGAGTACCGAGCTTTTTATTGTACCTAATCTGTATTTTCTAATTATGTCTGCTTGTAACTTTTAAGCTTAAGAAAATTGTTATATCTCAGCAGTCATGATTCATTAGCCATGAGTCATTAGTCATTAGTCAGAAGAAAAATCTCTTCCTCTCCCCCTCCCTCACACTCTTTCTCTCCCCCAATCCCCCAATCCCCCAGTCTCCCAGTCTCCCAGTCTCTCGTTCTCCCTGTCTCCCCGTTAAGCTTATTTAAAGCACAGGCCTTTGAGAATGAAGATTTGATGTAGATTGGGGCGATCGCAAATACGGGGTTACAACTGCTGTGATGATTTTGCTATGGTGGTCAAGGTGGGTCGATCGGGCAGAGCATACAAAAGTGCAAAACTCTACAGTCCGCTAACCGGTTCGCGCGATCGGACTTCGGTTTTAAGGATAAATTAGCTAATATCACAATCCAACGTCGTTTACCAAAGGATTCAGCAAGGAATCCTCAAGGAGTGAAAATCATGGTACAGATTCAAGAAATTTCTCAAGTATCTACTCTGCACGCACCTGCTGCACCCAACGGAATAGCCGCTACAGAATTGCGGCCTTGGGGTTCATTTACAACTTTAGAAGAAGGCCCAGGATATAAAATTAAGCGGATCGAAGTTAAGTCCGGACACCGCCTCAGCCTGCAAATGCACCACCACCGAAGCGAACACTGGATCGTGGTTTCTGGTACTGCAAAAGTTACTTGCGGCGAAACAGAAATTGTTCTGTTTACCAATCAGTCTACCTACGTTCCTCAGTGCACTTCTCACCGCCTGGAAAATCCGGGAGTTATCCCCCTGATTTTAATTGAGGTGCAGAATGGCGAATATCTCGGAGAAGATGATATTATCCGCTTTCAAGACGATTATGCTCGTAATGAAAAGGCTAAGTAACTCAAGTTCCTAAAGATATAGCGGTAAGGTGCGCTGCGGCGCACCCTACATTCTCCGGGTAAGGTGCAGGGCTAGGCGCACTCTAAATTTCTCAAAACTCAACACTACTCCCAAATTATTACCAATTACCAATTACCAATTACTCATAATGATTCATCTGAGCAAAACAGCAGCAACAGAAGTAACGCGCCTCAAGTCGAAGCATCCGAACCCCAATGCTTTATTTCGTGTGGGCGTGGAATCGAGCGGCTGCTCGGGTTTGTCTTATACAATGGCATTTGACGATGCGCCAGCCCCAGAAGACGCTGTATGCGAGTCGGAGGGAATTTCCGTTGCGATCGACCCCCAGCACTTAAAATATCTCAATGACCTCACCTTGGATTATTCAGAAGACTTGATGGGCGGAGGTTTTCGATTTCACAATCCCAATGCCGCCCAAAGCTGTAGCTGCGGCAACTCCTTTTCTGCCAGGGAATAATCCCTAAGATGACACTCAAAGACTTAGAAAAAGTCCAAAAAACCTTCAAATAAGCCGAGACTATCAATATCGACGCCTGTTCAGAATTAGGAATTGACGGCAATGGAGATATACACCATGGAAGGCAGAGCACTTACACAACTCGATGAGTTAAGAATGCTGGAAGCAGAAGGAAACGCCTGGGTGCGGGTGGGAGCAAAACATGGGTAGGAGTTTACATCACAAGAAGCCGTCAATAAGCATCAAGAAATTATCCAAGAACATATCGCGACTATGGCAGCGAAACTGAAGCGGGTGATATAGCAATCCTATTTAATTCGCGAACAGACCTCACCAAAAGCTGGTTTGTAGTCAGGATTAAAGTCCTCTTTTCAAGCTTTTAATCAAGCTGGCGTACCGAGAATAGTCCACTGCATTAACTGCTGCCATTCGGGAGATTGAGCTAACAAATCTGCATCCAATTCATTGCCCGCATCCTGCGAAAATTCGGCGAAACATTCCACCCAATTAATTACTGTTTCCACAGGCAAATAAGGCGTATAATTCCAAGAACGCTGCAAAAACTCTACCATCTCAACAGAATGACCGGTGCGGTGCAAATACCAAGCAATCCAAACTAAGGTACTGTACTTGATTTGCTTTTCCAACAAACGTATTTTATCCGGCAATTCGGGGCGGGAAAAAAAATTGTCCATGACTGCAGCGAGGGATTTAGCCTGGGGTAAACCTTTGTACATGGCGCTTTGTTCGTGCTGGCGGTAGCAAACAGTTACTTGCTGCAGCCACTCTGCTTCGCATCCCATTAAGGCTAAACGCAGCACTAAATCTGTATCTTCTGCGGGGGGAAATCGAGGGTCAAATCCCCCGGCGCGCTCTAACCAATGCCGGCGAAATACCATCGCGCTGGGTAATACTGGTTTCCATCTGAGCCACATTTCTAAGTCTAATTTAGGGACGTTTTGCCAGGGCTTGACATCTTTTAGCGGTTCGCCTTTACTGTTGACTAGACGCCAGCCGCTGTGGACTATTCCTAGATGTGGTTTCGCTGCAAATACAGCCATTTGTGCGGCTAATTTGTCGGGAAAAAAGTAGTCATCTGCATCTAGAAATGCGATGAATTCTCCTCGCGCTAGTTCGATGCCGCGATTTCTGGCCATCGAAACTCCTTGATTTTGTTGGTAAATGTAGCGAATTCGATCGCCATATTTCTCTAAAACTAAATTTGTGTCGTCTCGGGAGCCGTCGTCTACTACAATAATTTCCCAGTCAGCAATTGTTTGGTGCAGCACGCTATCTACTGCTTTGCCGACGTAAGCAGCGCAGTTGTAAGCCGGAATCACCACGCTTACCTGTGGGGTTCGGTCGCTCATAATTAATATCTAGTTTGATGGATTATACCATTTTAAATTTTATATTTTAGTAGGGTGCCCCGGAGGCTGACGCACCCGATAAGCGATGCTTTTTGAGTATAATTGGGGTTCAAGAATTTGCCAAGGTAAATTGGTGCGAGTTCAATATATCAGGGCGGCGAATTGCTAAAGGGTGGCGATCGCCTTTTACCTTCAAATACTTGTCAGCTATTTGCAAAACCTGTTCTGGATCGGCCGGCTTGCTCAAAAAATCGGAAGCACCTGTAAATTTCGCTCGCGTGCGGTCAATTATACTGTCTTTACCGGTCAAAAACACGATCGGAGTTTCCCGAAAAGCCGGTGTCTTCCGCAAAAAATTGCACAAAGCAAAGCCGCTTGTCTTGGGCATCACCACGTCCATAAAAATTAAAGCAGGCTTGTGTTTGGCCAGGATGCCCACTCCCTGCATCGGGTCTTGAATTTTTAGGACTCGATACCCCTCCGGTAATAAAATTTGCTCTAAAAATTCGCATACTGTCGGACTGTCATCGACACAGGCAATCAAAGGGCGACCCGGTTGGGCGATCGCCGCGGCAAGGCGCCACTGTTCTATAGGTGACGGCAAGTCTGGTACTGTTCGGAAATTTACTAAACCTTGCTTCATGTAATTAATTAAAGCGCGAGTTGCCACTGTCACGCACTGCTTTTTCTTAAATGCAATATCCCAAAGAGTATTCTCGCCGTTAAATACGTTAGCCAAAGCGATCAAAGAATTAGAACTAAATCGATTTTCCTGCAACTGGGCCGACGCTTTTAAAAGCGGTGCTTGTTCTGGATCTACCAGCCACAAACCCATTTCTTTCCACTTCTGCCAAATTTGTTGTGTAGAGCACATAATCTTCTCTACTTCCGTCAAAGACAGCAGTAAAGAAGAGGTAATTGTAGAAAAATATTTTTGGGACGGACGCCACTCGCGGCGCAAACCCGATTGACCCATCAGAGCAAAGAACACTTCCGAAAGGCTGGTGTGGACGATCGCCTTTGCTTGTTCTAAACTCATTTCGCTGGCTGCTACCCCTCGCTGAAGCAGTTGATATTCCCAGAGTTCTCCAGCATCTAGGTCTCTGAGATCCACTTGAAAGTTTCGACAGTGTTGCCCGATCGCCCTGTACCAGCGCCTCGATCTGTGCGTTCCTCCTGTGGCATAAACCAAACAACCCTGAAAAAAGTAAAGTTGCCACTGTTGTTCCCCTTGTTCTAACAACAATTTCCCCGTTGCTTGTTTCTGGCTGAGTACAGCCAGAGTATGGGACAACATTTTGTATCCGATTGCGGTAGCAGACATATCAACTCGCATCCCCTGTACTCTGTTTGTACCATTATATCGCTGCTCAGTTGTGAAATATAACAGTAATATTACTGAATTTGGGTCAATAAAAACAACTAATCCTGCCAATTTACCCCCCTCAGGGAGTGATTCCCCTCAGGAGTTTTAGCTATGAAGATGCAACGCCTATTTGCACTATTAACTAACAAAAAAAATACTGCTTCTGACTAATAACTAATTCCCCTCGCTATCTTTCGGAGGTACTGGATCGTAACCCCCTGGATGAAAAGGATGACAGCGCAAAATCCGCTTAACCGCCATCGAGCCGCCGCGGCCCGCCCCAAATCTTTCTATTGCTTCGATCGCGTATTGCGAACAACTCGGTTGAAATCTACAAGCGTTAGGTAGGTAAGGAGAAATCCCCATTTTGTAGCCTCGGATTAATCCGATCAGCAATATTTTCACAATTTTTACCTCAGCGATTGATTAGATTAATAGCAAAATCTCGTTCTGTACCGCTGTAAACTAGGTGAATCGAGGGCATTCCCAGCAGCTAGAATTCCGCCAACTTTTCCAGTACCAATTATACCTATTTTCATTTTTTTTAGATAACTAAAGCACAATTTGAGGAGATAATATGGTACTTGTCTCTGAGTTCGCTACTTGACCGATACCTAAGAATTTACCGTCTCGATCGTAAACCTGCAAGGGATAGGGAGGTTGGAGTATTGGGTTGTGGAGGGGATTGTTGCTAGTTTCCTCATCTCCCCCGATCGGCGTTTCGGGAATTGGGAGGCGTTGTCCTTGAAACCAGCGTTTGGTATATTCAGGGGAAAGAACGATCGCGCCTAAATGTCCTAAAACCGCCGATGGCAAAATCGGGCAGAATTTATCCTCCTGCAATTGCAGTTCTAATTCTTCAAAACTTAGACTTTGGTCGATCGAAAAACCGCTACTTTCAGTGCGAGTCAAACGGGCTAAAGTACCGCCTGCATTCAACACAGCGCCCAAATCCCGCGCGATCGCCCGAACGTAAGTACCGGCCCCGCAGGCGATCGACAAATCCAATTCAGGAAAATCCCCCGATCGCCAATCCAAAATTTCCAGGCGAAAAACCTCAACATTCCTAGCAGCAACCTCCACAGTTTCGCCTTTTCTTGCTAACTCATAAAGGCGTTTTCCTCCCACCTGAACAGCACTAAAACTCGGTGGAAACTGCTCAATTTTTCCTATAAACTTTGGCAGTGCAGCTTGCACTTTTTCCAAACTCAACTCTGGCACCGGTCGAGAATGGATAACTTCTCCTTCTAAATCGTCAGTAGCAGTAGTTAAGCCAAACCGAATCGTGCCTCGGTAAGCTTTATTGTGTTGGAGAAATTGCAGCAGTCTGGTTGCTTTGCCCAGGGCGATCGGTAAAACGCCAGTCACAGCAGGATCGAGGGTTCCTCCGTGTCCAACTCGCTTGAGTTTCAATAGCCGGCGCACTCGCCCCACGCAGTCGTGAGATGTCATGCCCGCAGGTTTGTTGAGATTGAGAAAACCGTCAGTAGTCATTAGGAAGAAGGAAGAAGGAAGAAGGAAGAAGGAAGAAAGAAGAAGGAACAGGGAAGAAGGAAGAAGGAAGAAGGAAGAAGGAAGAAGGAAGAATGCAACGGGCAATGTATGGAATTTAACTGATAGAAACAAGCAATAAAAAAGAATATTAAAAGTTTTAAAATTGCTTTCTTTTTGCTCGATAAAGCTAACGTTACTCACAAGGGAAAGTGGTTTTTAGTTAAAAAGTTCAACATTAAAAACTTAAAACTAAAAAGTCCCCCCCAGCCCAATGATCAATTCCCAATTCCCAATTACCTCTTCCCAATTAAAGAATAAAGTCGGCCTGACTGATAGAAGCGCGGGCAACTCCGAATAAAGTAGCCAGAGTTTGCTTGGTGCTTGTAAGCTGAATAATTGTACTCGGCGAAGTTCCTGCCCCAGCGGAAATGGTGAGTTGGCTAAAGGTGAGGCCGGCAGTCAAGCGAATTTGATCGGTACCATTAGTAAAATCTGTAATCACGTCCCCCTCTGTCAAACGCCCGATCGCAAAAGTATCGTTTCCGGCGCCGCCTGTTAAAGTATCATTGCCGCGATCGCCCGATAAACAGTCATCGCCGATGCCACCAACCAGCGAGTCATCGCCGGCACCCCCAAAAAACGTGTCATTACCCGCGCCGCCCAACAAAATATCGTTGTCTTGGTTGCCAAACAGCAAATCATTGCCGTCCTCGCCGCTTACCGAGTCAGAACCTTTGCCACCGTAGAAAGTCTCGTCGCCCACGCCGCCCAAAACGCTGTCGCGGCCGGCACCGCCGAACAGTATGTCATTGCCAACGTCGCCCAGAATTGAGTCATCGCCGTCGCCGCCGTAGAGGGAATCGTTTCCCCCTAAGCCGAAAATGGTGTCAGGGCCACCCAAACCAAATATCAAGTCAGCGCCCCCAGTACCTCTGAGGGAGTCGGGGCCACTGGTGCCACTCCTGCCGCTAGCTGCCCCTCCGGGACTCGTACCGGTGGTGGGGGTTGGGGTTGTGACTCTGGGAATTGGCTGTGATGGTGCTGCTGTTGCCATGATGCTGAAGATGCGTAGAAATTTGCAATTCTAACTTAACTTAAAACCGGAAGTGGTAAGCTCGCCAACCACCGAGCTCGGAAATATCGATCGCATCCGCCACAGCATAAGATTCGCACAAAAAGCCCTGCACCATAGAGCCGTCCTCCAACACCAGCGTACCAATTCCCAGCGGCGGGGGAATTTTAGCGACAAATCCGCCGAAAGCGGAGATCGACAACTCCCAAACTTCCACCTCGATCGCGCTACCGCCATCTATCTGACGCACCAATCCCGGCTTGCCCAGAGCAGTACCCGTCAAAGCGTACAGCTTGTAAATCGGGTTGGTACGGCAGGCGCGAACCAAAATGCCTCCCCCCTCGATTAGTTGATAAT
The DNA here is from genome assembly GCF_036700785.1 of Microcoleus sp. S28C3. Lineage (NCBI taxonomy): Bacteria > Bacillati > Cyanobacteriota > Cyanophyceae > Oscillatoriales > Microcoleaceae > Microcoleus > Microcoleus sp. S28C3. The sequence continues at coordinate 17,691 of NZ_JAUBPO010000040.1, forward strand.
TCAGTGGCTCACCGCTCAAATGAGCGCCAACTACAGCTATTTTGACTCGTTCTTCTGAGGAAGGTTTAGCTGCGATGACGGGTTCCGGGAGGGTTGGCAGCGGTAGGTCGGTTGCGCCCAAAGTTCCCCCCAAGCTGGCGTGGAAAGCAGCTCCCAGGCGGCAGAGCGATAAATCGTGCCACGCAGGAGCCATCAGTGTCAATCCTGCGGGCAATCCGCTGCTTTGAAACCCGCTGGGAACTGCGATCGCGCACAAATCGAGCAAATTTGCAAAGTTCGTGTAGCGCCCGAGATTGGTGTTGAGCGCGATCGGCTCGGCTGCAACTTCTGCGACAGTATAAATCGTGCCTGTCGTGGGTACCGCCAACACATCCATTGACTGCCACTGAATTTCTGCAAGCTTGCGGAGCTCGGCCAACCGGTACGACGCGCGGTAGGCAGAGACGGCATCGTAGCGTTTGCCGCCGCTGATAATTTCGTAGACGATCGGATCGATATCCTCTGGGTGCGCGTCGAGGAAATCGCCGATCGCGGCCAACCTTTCTGCTACCCAAGGCCCGCCGTAGAGCAGTTCGGCAGCATCTGCAAAGGGTTTGAAGTCAATAGGTGCGATCGTGCAGCCCAATGATTGCAAGCGCGCGATCGCCTCTCGGTAGCGCTGTTCGGCTTCTGCATTCCCGAAAAATTCGAGTTCGCCGTCTCCGGGAACTCCCACCCGCAAGCTGGATAAATCCGGCAAAACTTTCGTTTCAGGGCGACGCGAAAACGCATCCTCAGCGTCAAAACCGCTGGCTACTTGCAGCACGGAGGCCGCATCCGCACAGGTGAGAGCGAACACTGAAACGCAATCGAGCGATCGCACCGCCGGCAGCAGGCCGCGAGTGCTGAGCGAGCCGCAACTTGGCTTCAGCCCGACAATGTTGGTAAAAGCAGCGGGAACCCGCCCCGAGCCTGCGGTATCGGTACCCAGAGCAAAACTCACCAATCCGGCCGAGACTGCGGCGGCGGAACCGGAACTCGATCCGCCGGGGATGTAGCGCCGATCGAAGGGATTGCGACAAACTCCATAAGGCGTGCGGGTTCCCACTAATCCTGTGGCAAATTGATCCATGTTTGTTTTGCCGATCGCGATCGCACCTGCCGCGCACAGGCGCTCTACGACTGCGGACGATCGCGCTGGAGTGCGAGCAAACTCCGGACATCCCGCCGTAGTGGGAACGCCGGCCCAATCGAGATTATCTTTGATCGCAAAAGGTATTCCGTAGAGCGGCAATTGTTGCGGGTCTAGGTTTTCCAAGGCTTTGGCGCGTTCGAGGGTTTCCCCCTGCGGTGCTAAATAAATCCATACTGCCGGATCTGCATAGCGTTCGATCCGATCGTACACGCTCGCGATCGCATCTGCAGGCGCGATTGAGCCGGTGCGGTAGCGATCGAGCAGCGAATGAATGTCGAGACTGTGACTGTAGTTAAATTTTTCCATAATGCACCGTCAGTCGATTTTAGATTTTAGATTTTAGATTTTCGATTGAACAATTGGGTTTACAGGCTTTGCTGGGCGATCGATCGATTTTAGATTTTAGATTTTCGATTGAAGAAATTACTTCACAGGCTGTGTTTGGCGATCGTTATTACAAATAGAAGGTTAGTTTACCGCATTGTCGATCGCCTCCGCATCTAGTCTATGGCGATCGAAATATTTCTCAAAAAATATTCAACCCTTGCCTTGTGGGTGCAAGTCTGGGTGCCCGTAAACTTCGCGATTTCCAACCGCCCGGTTTAATCTGCTAAAAACCTTAATTTGACAAATCCGAGAAAAACCATTTTTTGTAACATTTTACACATTTTATTATCGAGTTTGCTGTTACCGTTTGAAACGTACCAATCTAGTAGGATTGCACCCTACAGTATGCTTACCTTTCAAAAAGCTAAGTGCATTGCTGTTACCAACAGTCTCGAATAACTCCTTGGGTTGCAAACAGGACTTATACAGACAAAAACCGAAAAAATTTAACAGCTTCTAGGGTTCCGATTTGAATCAGTTTCTAACTCAGCTTAGAAAGTTCAAGTGCTGGTCCGAGAGAAGCAGACTGGTCATCCCAATATTTTATTAATTAGAGGGAAACACTAGCCAGTTACACGGCGGGATAAAAGCCCGGGAGAAACGCGATCGGTCAGCAAGACTCGGTTCGTTAGCTCTCGGGCTTTATCCTTGTATATCAAGGGGGTTTGCGGAAGCTAAGGAAGCCAAAGAAGGTGCAAAAGCTCGATCGACATATTCACTTTTAACCAGCAACCAGAATATGCTATGAATATCCGATATTGCTCCCCAAAAATAATGCGATCGCCCTTGTGCTACTGCGCCATATTTTTCATCACCTTGTTTTTCGCTGTCGGCTGCGTCAACCCGGCAATTTATATCAAAACCACGACTGAAAGCGAAGCAGCATCTTCAGTAAGTGCTGATGCAGTTAGCCTCGGATTCAGCGCGTGGCCCGGCTGGTTTCCTTGGCAAATTGCCAAAGAACAAAAGATATTTGAAGCCAACAATGTTCCTGTAGACTTAAAATGGTTTGACGGCTACTTAGAATCTATCAGCACCCTCACAGCAGGACAGATAAATGCTAACAGCCAAACCCTCGGCGATACAGTAAACTCCATATCAGGCGGCGCCGACCAAGTAATTGTTTTAGTCAACGACAACTCGACGGGAAATGACAAAGTTATTGTCGCCGAAGGCATCAATTCTGTTGCCGATTTGAAAGGCAAAAAAGTTGCAGCAGAGGAAGGTACAGTCGATCACTTTCTCTTATTGTTAGGGCTGAGAAAAGCAGGTTTATCAGTGCGGGACATTCAATTTGTACCGCTGGAAACCGGCAAAGCTGCGGCGGCTTTCGTCGGAGGGCAAGTCGATGCGGTGGCAGTATTTGCGCCGTTTACCACGCAGGCATTAAAACGCTCGAACAGCAAGGAACTGTTTAGTTCCAAAGATTTTCCGGGGGCGATTTCCGACCATTTGGTATTCACGCGAAAGTTTATCGGCGAACACCCCGATCGAGTGCAAGCCCTGGTCAATTCATGGTTTGCAACCTTGGAATACATGAAATCAAATAAAGAGAAATCTTACGAGATTCTAGCCAACCGCGCCGGAGTTAGCGTTGAGGAATACAAAGAATATGAAAACGGCACTAAGATATTTACGGTTGAGGAAAACTTGAAAGCTTTCCAACCGGGCAATGACATGACATCATTGCAGTTTGCGGCGGCAGAAATGACTAAATTCCTCGTCGATGTCAATTTAGCAAAAACCCAACCAGATATCAGCACATTATTTGACGATCGCTTTATAAAAGCTTATGCCGAAGGTAGAAGCTAGAAGGCAGAATTTAGGATTTTGCAGACACAAGAAAATTTCAAAAATATTCCTTTTTTTCAATCCCCAAAACCTACTAAAGTTACTCGCTAAACCGTTCTGCAATTAAATTATGCCACCCAATCCCGAACCCCGATCGATCCAATCCCACCTCAAGCAAAAAAACCTAAATCCCACCGTTTTCTGGCGGATTGCGGAAGAGATACCACAACCCCTGAATATTGGGTTAACGGTAACATCGATCGCACTGCCGCTGCTGCTGTGGTGGCTAGTAACAACCTTCGCCAACGTAGACCCCAAATTTTTGCCTTCCCCCGGCAAAGTTTTAGAGGCATTTGGTCGGCTGTGGAACACTCGCGAACTTTTGAAAGACACAGTAGCGAGTTTGTGGCGGGTGGGAGTGGGCTTTCTGTTCGCCTTGGTTTTTTCCATACCAATTGGCGTGCTGATGGGCAGTTTTCCCAGCATTCGCGCCTTGCTAGAACCCATGTTCGGCTTGATGCGATATATGCCCGCACCAGCATTCATTCCCCTACTAATTCTCTACTTGGGAATCGGCGAAGAACCCAAAATTACCCTGATATTTATCGGTGTCTTTTTCTTCAATTCGCTGATGGTGATGGATACAGTCAAGTTTGTTCCAAAAGACTTGATCGAAGCTACTTATATGTTGGGCGGAAATCGCTGGGAAATCCTAACTCAAGTTATTTTTCCTCACGTTTTGCCGGGAATTCTTGATGCTAGCCGCATCAACTTAGCTGCGGCTTGGCAATTGGTAATTGTCTCGGAGTTGATTGCGGCAACCGAAGGCTTAGGCCGCCGGATCAGCGTCGCCGGTCGATTTCTCCGAACCGATGAAATTTTTGTGGGGCTGATTGTCATTGGGGCGATCGGACTGACTTTTGACTTGCTTTTTCAATATCTGCTGCGGGTTTCTTGTAAATGGTCAAGTCAGAAACAGTAAGCAGATGTTGAAGGAAGAAGGAAGTTCGGCAACGGATTATGTAACGGATGTAACGGATGTCAGGAAGATGGATGAAGGGAGTGCTATCAACCTAAAATAAAAAGACTCAATTCCTATCGTTTTTATTCCTAAAATAGACCTATTTTGGGAATGAAAAAATCAATTTTTTACTTAAATCACAGAGGATAAACTCATGTTTCTGCAAATCAACAATCTGCACAAAAACTTTGAAACGAAAAAGGGTAAATTAGTTGTCCTCAAGGACATCAACATGAGCATCAAGCAAGGCGAATTTATCTGCGCGGTAGGCGCATCCGGTTCGGGCAAATCTACTCTGTTGAGGCAGATTGCGGGATTGGACAAGCCGACAACAGGGGAAGTGAAAATTGAAGGCAAAGAAGTTGTTTCGCCTGGGCCGGATCGAGGTATGGTATTTCAGCATTACACTCTTTATCCTTGGATGAACGTGCAGGAAAATGCCGAGTTTGGCCTCAAACTTCAAGGCGTTTCCAAGAAAAAGCGGCGCGAACAAGCGAGCTATTATTTGAGTGTGGTAGGATTGACGCAGTTTGCTTCGTCGCTGCCGAAGGAATTGTCGGGCGGGATGAAACAGCGGGTGGCGATCGCCCGCGCCCTCGCTTCTGAACCTAAAGTGTTATTAATGGATGAACCTTTCGGCGCATTGGATATCCACACTAAAGAATCGATGCACGAATTCATGCTCGATTTGTGGCGCCGCACTCAGATTACAATCTTTATGATTACCCACGATGTCGAAGAAGCGGTGTTTCTTTCCAATCGGATTTATGCTTTGGGCGCTCGTCCCGGTACAGTGAGAAAGGAAATGTCGATTAATTTGCCCGATCGCACTCCGAGCGTTAAACGCCACGCCAAATTCCACGATTACCGCGACGAACTCATGGATTTGATGCGGAAACACGGACAGGAAGCAGTTGCAATGGCTGCTTAAATAGAAATAGGTTTGTAATTGCACTTTTTGCACCCGCGCCAACAGTACAACGGCAAACCTAAGTAAGTGGAAACTTAACATCTTGCAGCATTGTCAATTACCTATTTAGGAACGGGCATCTTGCCCGTTCCACAAAACTCAATTTTATTGTGGAACGGGCATCTTGCCCGTTCTTGAGAATGGTGCAAGATATCAGTGGAAATAAATATTACTTTGGGAGAGGGCGGGTTGTGCCGCTACAAAATATTATTGTTTTATTTCGCTGACCTACCCAAATACATCAAGAGGAACTTATGGTGCAACTATCGATCGACCCAAACTCACAAATCGATTCAAGCCTCGTATTAGTCGAAGAAACCGTACCGGGCGGCGCGTACTGGTCGGGGGTCATCAAGCGGGGAAACACCCTGCGAATCACCGATTTAGAAGGCTCTCGCGGCGTTTCCATGCTGTGCTACAACGCCGACAATGCGATCGAACGTTTCAACGCAGCAGACACCGCCAAAATTCAATTCAACGCCTTTCTCAAACAAGGCATGGTGCTCTACACAGACATGGGACGCATCCTATTTTCCATCACCCAAGACACCTCCGGCTGTCACGATTTGCTAGGAGGATGCAGTAACGCCATTAGCAATGCCAAAAAATACGGCGAAGGAGACTGGAAAAACTCCCGCGACAACTTCCTTAAAGCCCTAAGTCGGTGGGGATTGGGCAAAAAAGACATCATGCCTAACCTCAACTTATTTACTCGCATTGCCGTCAAACCAGACGGCACGATGGAGTTTCGCGAAGGCTACAAAAAACCAGGTAGTTTTATCGATTTGCGAGCCGAAATGAACGTACTAACAATTATTTCTAACACCCCCCACATCCTGCATCCGGGTTCAATTTACGATCCAAAACCCATCCAAATTCAGATTGTGAAAACCCCCGCACCCGCACCAGACGACTTGTGCCGCACCGCCAACCCGGAAGCTGTGCGCGGTTTTATCAACACTGATGCTTTGTTCGTACAATAGACTCGATTCCAGCACTCAATATTGTCCGCACCAATCGGCGGTAAAAAATTCTGCAATTCCATCACAAAAAGTGAACCATGACTGCAACTACTCAACAAATCCTCGATCCAAAAACTGCAATTTATAACGAAGTTTTACCCGCCAGACATCCCTGGTCTCGCGTCATCAAAAAAGGACAGATTCTTCGGATTGTAGATTTAGGCGGAAATCAAGCAGTAGATTTTTTAGTTTACAATGCCGATGACCCGTCCGAACGCTACAGCGCCCCCGATACGATCGTCAATCAAGGCAACATCTTTGTCACTACAAACAGCCAACTCATTTCCAATGAAGGGCGAGCCATTATGACCATAATTGCTGACTCCTGCGGGCGGCACGATACCTCCGGCGGCGCCTGTAGCTGCGAGAGCAATTCGGTGCGGTTTGGGCTAGATAAAAAATACCAGCACGCCTGTGTTGAAAATTTCCTCGCCGCAATTCTTCCCTACGGTTTAGGCAAGCGAGATTTAGTCAGCAATATCAACTTCTTTATGAATGTTCCGGTTAGCGAAGATGGCACGCTTGAAATTGTTGACGGCATCTCCGATCCGGGAAGTACAGTTGATTTGCGAGCCGAAATGAACGCGCTAGTTGCTATTTCTAACTGCCCGCAAATGAACAATCCTTGCAATGCTTATAATCCTACGCCGATTCAGTTGATTGTTTGGGATGCGGTGTAAAATAGCGTGGGTACTGCCTCCGCAATCTTTTTAGGGCGGGCTAGAAGCCCACCCCACAAGAAAATTCACTCTTTGTGGAACAGGCATCTTGCCTGTTCTTCAAGATAGTACAAGATGTAAGCAGACACCAATTACCAATTACCATTAACAATTACTAATTAACAATTAGCAATTACAAATTACAAATTACCCTAATGTTTGACAAAGTTTTGATTGCAAATCGCGGTGAAATTGCCTGCCGAATTATCCGCACGCTCGATCGCCTCGGAATTGCTTCGGTAGCAGTATATTCTGAAGCCGACGCCCGCGCCAAGCACGTTTTCGCCGCCAGCGAAGCCGTTTGTATCGGTGCAGCCGCCGCAGCCGAGAGTTATTTGCGGTTCGATCGCATTCTCGAAGTTGCGCGCCAAACTAAAGCTCAAGCTATCCATCCGGGTTACGGCTTTTTGAGCGAAAATGCTGAATTTGCCGAAGCTTGTGCCAGCGAAAATATTGCATTTATCGGCCCGACTCCGAGTCAGTTGCGCTGCTTTGGATTGAAGCACACCGCGCGGGAAATAGCCGCTGCAAATCAAGTGCCGCTAACTCCCGGAAGCGAACTTTTAGCAAGTTTGGAGGATGCGGAAAAAGCGGCTGGGGCGATCGGCTATCCGGTGATGCTCAAAAGTACCGCAGGCGGCGGCGGCATCGGTTTGCAGGCTTGTTTTGGCGATCGAGATTTGGCAGAAGCCTTTGAAAAAGTACAGCGTTTGAGTCAAAGCAATTTTAAACAAAGCGGCGTTTTTTTAGAGAAATACATTCAAACAGCCAGACACATAGAAGTCCAAATCTTTGGAGATGGCAAAGGAAATGTCATAGCCTTGGGCGAGCGAGATTGTTCGGTGCAGCGGCGCAATCAAAAAGTAATTGAAGAAACCCCCGCCCCTGCTATTAGCGACGAACAGCGAAATCAGTTGTACGGTGCAGCCGTGCGGTTGGGAAAAGCGGTAAATTACCAGTCAGCCGGTACTGTTGAATTTGTCTTTGATGTCGATGCGAAACAGTTTTATTTTTTGGAAGTCAACACGCGCTTGCAAGTTGAACACGGCGTTACTGAAGCTGTCAACAACATCGACCTTGTTGAGTGGATGGTAAAACAGGCTTCGGGAGATTTGTTCCCCCTGGAAGAGTACCGCTATCGGCCGCAGGGACACTCAATTGAGGTGCGAATTTATGCGGAAGATGCCGGCAAGAATTTTCAGCCGAGTTCCGGGTTGCTGAATCAAGTTGCGTTTCCCGAAAACGTCCGCTGCGACAGTTGGATAGAAACCGGCACGGAGGTTACTCCTTTTTACGATCCGCTGCTAGCCAAAGTAATCGTTTGCGGGGATAATCGAACCCAGGCGATCGTAAAACTAAAAGCTGCTTTAGATGCCAGTGAAATAGCGGGAATTGAAACTAATTTAGATTACCTCCGCCAGATTTTGGACGATTCCAGATTCAGCCGGGGCGAACTGAGCACGCGCTTTTTAAACTCTTTTGAATACGCACCTTTAACGATCGATGTATTGGATGGGGGAACCTACAGCAGCATTCAAGATTATCCGGGGCGGATTGGCTATTGGGATGTGGGCGTGCCGCCTTCTGGGCCGATGGATCATTTGGCATTTCGATCGGCAAATCGTTTAGTAGGAAATCCCGAATCGACAGCAGGATTGGAATTCACAGCGACAGGCCCAACTCTGCGCTTTAATGCCGATACAGTTATTAGTTTAACCGGTGCAACTATGAAGGGAACGCTAAACGGCGAATCGCTGCCGTTTTGGACGGCAATTCCCGTAAAAGCTGGCAGCATTCTCAAGTTAAAAGCCATTCAAGGCGGCGGCTACCGCACTTATTTAGCAGTAAAGCACGGCTTTAATGTCCCCGATTATTTGGGCAGCAAATCAACTTTTGTACTGGGCAAATTTGGCGGACACGCGGGCCGCACGCTGCGTCCGGGAGATGTGTTAAAACTCAACCAAACTGCAACTCTGGAAGCGGAATTATCTTTGCCTCCGGAACTAATTCCCACCTACAGCAATAATTGGGAAATCGGCGTTTTGTACGGGCCTCACGGCGCGCCGGATTTCTTTACTGAGTCAGACATCGAAATGTTTTTCTCCACAGAATGGCAGGTGCATTACAACTCGACGCGGACGGGCATTCGGCTGATCGGCCCGAAGCCCACTTGGGCGCGTCAAGACGGCGGGGAAGCGGGTTTGCACCCGTCTAACATTCACGATAATGCTTACGCGATCGGCACGATCGATTTTACGGGCGATATGCCTGTAATTCTCGGTCTTGACGGCCCGAGTTTGGGAGGTTTTGTCTGTCCTGCTACTATTGTGCAGTCGGAATTGTGGAAAATCGGGCAACTAAAACCGGGGGACAGCATTCGCTTTCACTGTTTGAGTTTTGCTGAAGCTTTGCAGCGGGAATTAGCACAAAATAGGCAAATTGCTACTTTTAGTTTGCCTGTTTTTGGGGAAAATGCGGAGGAATTGCCCGCAGTTCCCGCCTCTCCAATTTTGCACCAAATTCCCGAATCTTCGGGACAGGTTGCTGTTACTTACCGTCAAGCTGGGGATAAATATATTCTAGTTGAATACGGCCCGTTGGTGCTGGATTTAAATTTGCGTTTTCGGGCGCACGCATTGATGGCACAGTTGAAAGCAAATCCGTTGCCTGGTGTTATCGAATTAGTACCGGGAATGCGATCGCTCCAAATTCACTTTGAGGGCCGCCAGATTTCGCAACAGCAGCTAATGCAGGCGCTGATTGCGGCGGAGGCGGAACTTCCGGCGATCGAGGATTTGGAAGTGCCGGCGCGAATTGTGCACTTGCCTTTATCTTGGGAAGATGAATCGACGCTGTTGGCCATTGAAAAATATATGCAGTCTGTGCGATCGGATGCACCTTGGTGTCCCAGCAATATTGAGTTTATTCGCCGCATAAACGGGCTTGACAGCATCGAACAAGTCAGAGAAATTGTATTTAATGCTAGCTATTTAGTGATGGGTTTGGGAGACGTTTATTTAGGCGCGCCCGTCGCAACTCCCCTCGATCCGCGCCACCGTTTGGTTACTACTAAATACAATCCCGCCCGCACTTGGACTCCTGAAAATGCAGTGGGCATTGGCGGCGCGTATTTGTGCGTTTACGGGATGGAAGGGCCGGGAGGTTATCAATTTGTCGGCCGCACGGTGCAAATGTGGAATCGGTTCAAACAAACGGCGGATTTCCAGTCTGGTAAACCTTGGCTTTTACGCTTTTTTGACCAAATCCGATTTTATCCGGTTTCTCATGAGGAATTGCACCGCTGTCGGGAAGCATTTATCGAAGGGAAGTTTAAATTAAAGGTTGAGGAAATCAATTTTAATTTGAGAGAATACAATGAGTTTTTGCATTCTATTGCTAACAGTGCGGCTGAGTTTAAAGTCCAGCAGCAGGCCGCATTTAATGCAGAGCGCGATCGCTGGGCCGCATCCGGGGAATTTGACGCTGAAGCTGCCGCTGAAGTGTCGGCGGATGCTGCTTCTGACACAGCGGCGGAGGTTACTTTGCCGATCGGTTGTGAGGCAGTTGTCGCTCACGTTTCGGCCAATGTTTGGCAGGTACTGGTTAATGTTGGAGATGCGGTTGCAGAGGGCGATCGCCTGTTAATTTTGGAAGCGATGAAAATGGAAATTGCTATTACTGCTGATGTTGCGGGGACTGTTGCCGAGTTGTTTTGTGAAAAGGGGCAAACGGTGACAGCCGGACAAATTCTAGCGGCTGTTCAAGCCCATTAAAGATACTTCAAATACCCGCAGTAAAAATATTTTTCCCCAAACAAAAAGCGCCCCTATTTCTAGGAGCGCTTTTCGTTTATCTAGGACTAAAACTTAGCCGTTGATAGAAGGAGCAACCATTGCTACGGGAGTTGTTTCACCAGCAGCCAAGTCGAGAGGGAAGTTGTGAGCGTTGCGCTCGTGCATGACTTCCATACCCAAGTTAGCGCGGTTGATGACATCAGCCCAAGTGTTGATGACACGACCTTGAGAGTCGATAATCGATTGGTTGAAGTTGAAACCGTTCAAGTTGAAAGCCATCGTGGAGATACCCAAAGCGGTAAACCAGATGCCGACTACTGGCCATGCACCTAACAAGAAGTGCAAGGAACGGCTGTTGTTGAAGGAAGCGTATTGGAAAATCAAACGACCGAAGTAGCCGTGGGCTGCGACGATGTTGTATGTTTCTTCTTCTTGACCGAATTTGTAACCGTAGTTCAAAGATTCGGTTTCGGTTGTTTCCCGAACCAAGGAAGATGTTACCAAGGAACCGTGCATGGCGGAGAACAAGCTACCACCGAAGACACCAGCTACTCCCAACATGTGGAACGGGTGCATCAGGATGTTGTGCTCGGCTTGGAACACGATCATGAAGTTGAAGGTGCCGGAGATACCCAAGGGCATACCGTCTGAGAAGGAGCCTTGTCCGATGGGGTAGATCAAGAATACTGCGGTGGCTGCTGCAACTGGTGCAGAGTAAGCTACGCAGATCCAAGGACGCATACCTAAGCGGTAAGACAGTTCCCATTCACGACCCATGTAGCAGAAAATGCCGATCAGGAAGTGAAATACTACCAATTGGTAGGGGCCGCCGTTGTACAACCACTCATCGAGGGAAGCTGCTTCCCAGATGGGGTAGAAGTGCAAGCCGATCGCATTCGAGGAAGGAACAACTGCACCTGTGATGATGTTGTTGCCGTACATCAAGGAACCTGCTACTGGTTCGCGGATGCCGTCGATGTCCACTGGAGGGGCAGCGATGAAGGCGATGATGTAGCAGATGGTGGCGCTGAGCAAGGTGGGAATCATCAAGACGCCGAACCAACCTACATAAATGCGGTTTTCGGTGCTGGTGACCCAGTTGCAAAACTGGTCCCACAGGTTGGCGCTTTCGCGCTGCTGTAAGGTTGTTGTCATTTGTTTATGATTGCTGTATTTGGTTGTCAATGTTCGGATGATGTTCCTATTATTAACGGTGTTGTTAAGGTTTGTAAAGGGGTTGAGCGACAGTTTAACTGATGACTGCGATTAGGAAAGCTGATGAAAACAGAGACAGGGGCGAAAAAGTCGATCGCCCCCGCGCGAAAAGATATGCCAGCCGGCTCTTCGGCGCACCTCAACCCTAACGAACGGGAGCGATGGGAGGTGGAGAAGGTAGAGTAACAGGAGCGAGGGTAGGTGGAGAGACCGGCCTGCGAGGAGGTGGAGCACTGCTGAACTGCTGGAGTTGCTGCGGGGTGAGCGATCTCAAAATTCTCAGTCCCAGAGTGTCTCGGGAGATGCTTAAAGCGTAGGATGGCTCCAAATACGGGCGGAAATTGGATTTGTTGTTCAAATAGCTTTCCATGAAAGCTAGGCTGAGTCCGCTGAGGTAGCGGCGGGCTAAAGCTGGTTCGGGCCCGATGACCTGTGCTGGTGGTATAAATAGGCTTTGAGGGGAATCCTCGATCGTTGAGAAGTGAGTCCCGTTGTTCATCAGTACCAGATATTTGTTGGGCGATGTCAGCCAAGTGAACGGTTGAATTTGTTCCAGCAAAGCGGGGGCGACGGTATCGGCGCTGCCTGCGATTACCATGACTGGGATTTGGATTTTGCTGAGGTTTGTTTCGCCGAGAATGCTGCTGACGATCGGGTTGATGGCGATCGCAGCTTTGATGCGCGGGTCGCCGAAATTGTACTGGTTTCGCTCTAGGCTGCGGGCGCGGCACTGCAACAGCAGGGAGAGGTTCCAAGTTTCGTTTTCGAGCTGGCAATCTTGGTCTAGCTGTGCAAAATTAATCCCCGCCCCGGCTAATGCTAAAGCCGTATAGCCCCCGAAAGACTGGCCGATGACGCCGACTCGCTGCAAGTCGAGCTGCCCTTGGTAAGTCGGATCGGTTGTAGAAAGTTTGGTTAAATAATCGAGCAGGTCTTTGATGTCGAGGGGGCGGTTGACAAATTCTGCTGGTTCTGATACTTCTCTAGCTCTGCCTGTTACTAAGTCTTGGATTTGTTGGGCGTTGCTGCCGGGGTGTTCGGGGACGGCGACGGCAAAGCCGTAGGAAGCTAAGTGTTTGGCTAGATACTGGAAGGAAGTGCGATCGGAACCTAAACCGTGGGAAATTACTACTACTGGGGCCGGTTGCGGGCTGCCCTGCGGCAGGTAAATATCCATATCAAAAGTGCGAGCGCGATTTGGACTCGTCACAGTTACCGATGATTTTTTCCAAGTATAGGGGCCCGGTAGCTGGGGCTGCAGCATTTCGGCGGGCGGTATGGCGGGTTCAGAGGCTGCTTGTGCTTCGGACAACTGGGCGACTCCGGCGATCGTCTGATTGGAACGGTTGATCAGGGATGTCAGCACGTTCCCGATAGCCAAGCCGCGGGCGATGTCAATCCTGATGCCGTAAGTGGGGAATTTCCGCAGCACGTTGAGAATTGTCAGGCCTTCTGGATCTGAGGCTGCTAAAATCAGGGCGGCTCGGATGGCATAAAATCCGGGCTGCCGAGCTTTGGTTTGAATTACTCGGCCCAAGCGCTTCAGCAGCACTTCTCCTTGAGGCGTGTAAAGGAATTGGGCGATCGTCACGTGGCTGATTTCAGATTTCGCTTGCAGGGCGCTGCGAATCTCAGCTAGCTGTGCTTTGTCGGCGTACTGAGCCAAGCCGTCCAAGTTTGAGTCTATTATGCCTTCTTTGGCGAATAGTGCCAGGGATTCGATGGAAACTGATTCTTCTAGCGGCCCGTAAGTTATGTAAATTCTCTCGGCACCCATTGCCGGTGCGGCGGTGCAAACAGCCGTGAATGCAAACCATCCTAGGTATTTTTGGGCGATCGACCGCCGAGTGCGAAGGGCAGCAGTGGAGAGACTCGAAAACAGACAGTTCATAAGTTTCAAACCTAGGACTTCTAATAATTAGTCGGTGAAACGATGTAAATTGTTTCGTCAATATTTAATGCCGGAAAATCACTCTGTTGCTTCGGATGCTTCGGAAATTAGGTTATCGTGGGAAGCATAGCCAAAACAGCAATTTTCTAACCTGACAAGACTAGCTGAAATTTACAATTCAACGCCGAGGGGTCAAACCTGCTGGAATGCCCATTGATTATTTTTTCAGCTATGCAAGATATTTTCGATCGAGTTTGTAAATACAGCCTGAGTGAGAGAATTTATTATGTTCAATGCAACTGCTATCCTGATTGACGCTTTTGTTCAAGAGCTGCAGGCCGGCTACCGTCGAACCTACGGCAAGTACAAGCCTGACTACCCTGAAATTATCGCCTGGGCAGGGACTATGGCTCTGGAAAATATCGCTAACTGCGATGCTCTATACCACAATGTGGAACACACAATGCTCGTGGCTTTGGTGGGACAAGAGATTCTCCGCGGCAAACATATTCGCGAAGGGGGAGTGTCGCCGGAAGATTGGCTGCACTACCTGATCTCGCTGCTGTGCCACGATATCGGCTACGTGAAAGGTGTTTGCCGCCAAGACCAAGAAGCTGTGGGACTGTACGCTACGGGTATTGACGGGGGCATGGTTTCTGTGCCAATAGGTGCCACTTCTGCCAGTTTAACTCCTTATCATGTCGATCGAGGAAAACTTGTAATTGACGAACGCTTCGGCGGCCACACATTAATTGATGCCGAACAAATCAAGCGCAATATTGAATTGACGCGCTTCCCAGTACCTGCTAGCGAAACTCATCAAGACAGAAACAATTATTCAGGACTCGCTAGGGCCGCCGATTTGATCGGTCAGTTGAGCGATCCCAATTACCTGCGAAAAATAAGTGCTCTGTTCTACGAATTTGAGGAAGTCGGCACTAATAAAATCTTGGGCTACAAGTCTCCTGGGGATTTGCGGCAAAATTACGCCAAGTTTTATTGGAATGGTGTTTTTCCATACATTCCAGCAGCTTTGAACTACTTGGAATTGACCCAGGGAGGCAAACAGATTATTGCCAACCTCTACGCCAACGTATTTCAGGTAGAACACGCTGAACCGCTCGCTTTCACCAAGCCGAACGCTCAAGAATTTATCAAATCCCGCGCTAATGGCAATTTGAACAGCGAAAAAGATGGTGAGAATCTTCAAGCTGCCATGTCCGGGGAAAACAAGAAATTTACCGAGTTTCCCGACTTGAATCTGTGATGATTTAACCAGCCTTGTGCTGAAGTAAATCAAGCGAGCCAGAATTAGGATATTTTTTTTAACCTAATTGCTGACTCGTCTTTTTGGGAGCTATAATAGAGATAAGAAATCGGTGTTTGTTAAGGAGAGTTAGGTCATGGCAACCAACAATATTGAAGTCGTTTTTAGCTTTGATACAACTGGCAGTATGTACCCTTGCTTGACGCAAGTTCGCCGGAAAATTAAAGAGACGGTAACGAGACTGCTCGATGAAATTCCTGGCATTCGCATTGGCATTATTGCTCACGGCGACTATTGCGACGCTGACAGCACTTACGTAACTAAACACCTCGATTTGTCAGGCGATGTCGGCACAATTTGCAATTTTGTTGAAAATGTAGAGCCAACTGGCGGTGGCGATGCTCCAGAATGTTATGAATTAGTGTTGCACGAAGCTCAGTCACTTTCTTGGACTCCAACTAATTCCAAAACATTGGTACTAATTGGCGACGACATCCCGCACGCACCCGCTCAAACTCCTCAAAAACTTAACTGGCGTCAGGAAGTAGATAAGTTAGCACAGATGGGAATTACCGTTTACGGCATCCAAGCTCTCAACCGTAACCACGCCACTTTATTCTACAAAGAAATAGCGGAAAAGTCGGGCGGTTTTCACCTCAATCTTGACCAATTTTCATACATCACAGATTTCTTTTTAGCAGTTTGTTACCAACAGTCATCTAACGAACAACTACAAGCTTACGAACAAGAAGTTGTCAGTGAAGGTCGCATGAGTCGCGGATTGAACAAGATGTTTGATACCATGCTCAAGCGGGAAGGTGTTGCTGTTTACGAATCAGCAGAATTGCGAGCCGTAAAACCGGGGAGATTTCAGATTCTAGACGTTGACAGCGAGATTTCAATTAAAGCTTTTGTTCTGGAGAATGGTTTGACTTTTAAAACCGGGCGCGGGTTTTATGAATTTACTAAAACCGAAACTATCCAAGGTAAGAAAGAAATTGTGCTGATGGATCGTTCCACAGGGGATTTGTTTGAAGGAGAAGCGGCGCGAGAAATGTTGGGTTTGCCCATGGGCGAGACAGTTCGCATCAAACCGAGCAACCTAGAAAAGTATGCGGTTTTTGTGCAAAGTACCTCGGCCAATCGCAAGCTGATGGGGGGAACTCGTTTCCTTTATGAAGTTGAAGATTGGGATCGTTAATCAATTTTAAATGTCCAAACTACAACCGCAGATCGATGCAGATAAGGGTAAAATCTTTATTATCTGTGTTTGTGTTATGGTCTGCGGTTAAAAAATAGACACTTTCAAATTAATATGCAACCCGAAATCCAGCAGCAAATTCAACAGTTGAGGCAGCAGCTACAGGAAGCTAGCTATGCTTATTATGTTCTAGATGCACCGATTATGCCAGATGAGGTGTACGATCGACTTTATCGCCAGTTGCAAGACTTAGAATCAGATTATCCTGAATTAATTACTGCGGAAAGTCCGACTCAGCGCGTGGGAGAACAGCCTGCTACTCAATTTTTTAGCGTCAAGCACAATATTCCTCTCTACAGTTTGGAAAATGCTTTTAATTTTGAGGAATTTGCTAAATGGCAGGAACGCTGGCAAAGGGTAGCACCCCCCCTAACCCCCGGTCAAGAAGGAAATGCACCCCCCCTAACCCCCCCTTATCAAGGGGGGGGACAAGAGGGAAATGCACCTGGGCTTAGCAATCAGGAAAATAGGGAAATTACTCCCCCCCTTAGCAAGGGGGGGTTGGGGGGGGTTTCCTACGTTTGCGAGTTAAAAATTGACGGTTCTGCTTTAGCGTTAACCTATGAAAATGGGGTTTTAGTTCGCGGTGCGACGCGCGGAGACGGCATAGCCGGAGAGGAAATTACTCAAAATGTCAAAACTATTCGTTCGATTCCTTTAAAGCTCAATTTAGATAATCCGCCGCCTTTTGTGGAAGTGCGGGGAGAGGCTTTTTTGTCTTTAGCTGTGTTTGAAGAAATTAATCGCGAACGGGAAAAAGCAGGGGAACAATTGTTTGCTAATCCTCGCAATGCTGCGGCGGGTACGCTGCGACAGTTGGATTCTAAAATTGTGGATAAGCGCAGGTTGGATTTCTTTGCTTATACTCTGCATTTAGATGAGGGTAACGAGGAGAACACGCAGTGGGATTCGTTGGAATTGTTGCGAAGAATGGGGTTTAAGGTGAATCCCAATCGCAAAATTTGCTATTCTTTGGATGAGGTTCGGGAGTATTACGAATATTGGGATACTGAGCGGCGGAATTTGCCTTACATGACGGATGGGGTTGTTGTTAAGATTAATTCGGTTTCGCTGCAAAAACAATTGGGTTTTACTCAGAGGTTTCCGCGTTGGGCGATCGCACTTAAGTATCCCGCGGCCGAAGTGCCTACAATAGTAGAAGCTGTCACCGTGCAAGTAGGGAGAACAGGGGCTCTGACGCCTGTAGCGGAACTGAAACCGGTGCAGTTGGCGGGGACAACGGTTTCGCGGGCTTCTCTCCACAACAGCGATCGACTTTCGGATCTGAACCTGCACATTGGCGATACTGTAATTGTCAGAAAAGCTGGGGAGATTATACCAGAAGTTGTACGAGTTTTACCGGAACTTCGCCCCCAAAATGCTCAACTTTTCCAAATACCTAGTTGCTGTCCCGAATGCCGACAGCCTGTGGTTCGGGAAAAGGGGGAGGCCGTTACTCGCTGCATCAATACATCTTGTCCGGCGATTTTGAGGGGTTCGCTGATTCATTTCTGCAGCCGGGATGCTCTGGATATTAACGGTGTTGGGGAAAAGTTGGTGCAGCAGATGGTTGATAGCAATCTGGTGCATTCTGCGGCGGATTTGTACGATTTGACTGCGGAAAGATTGATGAGTTTGGAACGCATGGGTAAGAAGTTAGCAGAAAAGTTGGTAAGTGCGATCGCCAATTCCAAAACTCAACCTTGGTCGCGGGTATTGTATGCTTTAGGAATTCGCCATGTCGGCAGCGTGAATGCTCAATTGCTGACAGAAAGATTTACCAATGTGACCGATTTGGCCTCTGCATCAGCCGCAGCTATTGAAGGCGTTTACGGTATTGGGTCAGAAATTGCTCAATCTGTTTATCAGTGGTTTCAAGTGCCGGCAAATCAGAGTTTGATTGAAAGGTTAATTGCTGCGGGCTTGCAATTGCAGTCAGAAGTGAAAAATCAAAATTTAGCCAGCACAAATTTACCACTTGCAGGCAAAACTTTTGTGCTGACGGGAACTTTGCCAACTTTGAAACGAGATGAAGCTAAAGATTTGATTCAAAAAGCAGGAGGTAAAGTCACAAGTTCTGTGAGTGCTAAAACAGATTATGTGGTTGTGGGAGAAGATGCGGGTTCTAAGTTGGAAAAGGCTCAATCTTTGGGGATAGAACTACTTTCGGAAGCTGAGTTATTAGAACTGCTATCGACACCATAAATGATTGGTGAAAGTCAATATCTCTCTCTTTTCTCTTTCTGTGCGCCCTCTGCGCTCTCTGCTGTTCGCAAAAAAAGCGCTGATTCATTTCAGCCGTTTTCAAAGAAAATCCCCAACAATTCTATTACCCTAGGTGCAAAATAGCCGATCGCGAATTGCGCAATACGTCAAAAGGAATAGAAATCGCGTTAGCGAAGCCCTCGAAGAGGATCGTACTTCGTCAATCTACCTACTTGGCTAGCCCTGCCGCGGGGATCGGTTGTCGGTACAGGCTAGTTTTGCTAAAATTTGATAAAGTTTGCAATAGCGATCGCAACTGCCAGATTAGCCAAGTCCCAGCAATCAGAGGAGATACATTATGCCTGAAATACCAGCAGAACAAACACAAACAAACTTGCCAACTCCAGAAACAACTACCGAAAGCTCAATTTCTGGGGTGGAAAACGTGAAAAATAGTTTGGGAAACGTCCTAAATAGTTGGAAATTGAAAGTAGGATTAGGAGTTGCTGTACTGTTTGCAGTGTCGCTATTTGCATTCTACTGGCAGCATATGATTGCAGTGATAGGTATGAAGAGTTGGTCGGCGCGATCGGGAGCTAACGCGATCGAATGTATGGTAAGAGATACTAATAACGACGAGTATGTCAGTTGCAGCGCCCTCCTCGACCAGCAGATTGTCCCTCTTGAGTGCAGTTCGAGTTTGTTCAATATCGGCTGTCGAGTCAATTACGGAACTGCAGCACCAAATCCGAGACAAAACAGCCCTAGATCCTAGATAGAGCATCTGCGGGTTAGAGATGATTGTTGAAGGAACAGATTTGCTACTTAAAATATGGGAGTTACCAAAAAACTCTCACCGTGAAAATAGTCCAGTAATAAAGAGCGGAAAACTCTTGTTTTTCTTGTTGTAAATTAGCAGGTAAGTAGACTTACCTGCTATTGCCATTAGGTAATCTGTGATAGATGATGTGCGGCAGTATATTGGCGATCCGCAGGTTTTTGATGATATTACTTTGGTGGTGATGAAGCAGAAATAGAGTTGCAAACCCCCTGGATCGATCGGCGGTTGAAATTGGGGATATTCAGGGGGGAACCCCGCAACCGCCTCAAGCGCGCATTGCCCCTACTGTAGAAACTTTCGTCCCTAAGAAGCGGAGACTGAAAAATAAAGATGGCAGCTTACCAAGGACTGCCGATGAGGGTGAAACTGCTCCAGTAATAAGGATGAGAAAAATCTTGGTTTTGTTGTTGTATGTTAGTCGGTAAATTCAAGTTCCCCGCTGTTGTCACTAACTGCCCGTTTTCGCTCCGAACTTTACGAGCAATCATCGCCTGTTGAGCAAGTTGCAGAGTTTCTGCCTTAGTTGTGGCTCCTCGCAACTGGTGGTAAAATTCGCTCATCAGCCCCAAAGTGGCTCCATCGTCAACATACCACAAACTCCCTAAAGCAGATTTTGCCCCGGATTTTACTGCTAAACCTCCAAAACCTAACTCTGCTTCCCCATCGCCCAAAGCAGTTCTACAAGCACTTAATACTAACAAGTCTACCTGCGGATTGCGCCAATTTAAACTCTCCATGCGATCGAGCTGCAATTGGGAATTCCACAGTTGAATGTATGAATTGCTCGGTTTTCCCGGTTTGAATTCAGCGTGAGTTGCTAGGTGAACGATCCGAAATCCTCCCTTGGCGTGTTCCGAGTTGAGATTATCTAAAGTGAAAGTGGAATTGAGGAAAGATGGCCCGTGCCACTGAGCCGAAATCGCCTGCAATTCGATCGGCACACTGGGCAAGGGCTGTTGGTCAACAAATTCTGACCGCCCCATTGCTAGCACTGTGGCGTCTCTAACTGCTCTATAATCGCTATTAGTCAAGCTGAAACTCGGAATTAGACTAAAACTGTATTTTTCAATCAAGAAGCCTTTACCGTCGTGCAAAGCGGCAAAGGGCAGGCTCCGCAATCCCGGATCGACTGACAGTAATAAAGTCTGAATTCCTAAGTTTTGTAAGTCTTTTTCTAGGGGTGCGATCGCCCATTTATATAGTTGCTGGGCGGCGGCTAGATAAGTGCTAGTAGCGCGTTTTGCGGGATTTGTGATTTCATCGCGGAACTCCTTGACGGTGGGGAAAAGAGCAGCTCTGTTGGCTTCGGGAACGCTGTAGTGAATCGGCCGCCCCACGGGAGGAACTAAAATTAGTTCCAGTCGATCTTCTCGCGAGACTATGTAGATAATACCGGACCGCTTGCCGGTTTGCTGTTCGATATTTTTTAAAGTTTGTTGGAACGTCGCAATCATGATTTTTTGGTCTGGGAGGTTTGCTTTTACCCCCAGGTATTCTCCAAATTCTTGATTCCTGATTTCTTCGATTCCCCAGAGTGTTTCCTGTATGTCGTTACCTTCAAAAAGTCGATCGGGAGACGGAACATATCCCAGAACTAAATTAGAAGTAGGGTTTACTGTTTGCGGTTGTTTTGATGCTGGTGAGGGTGGTACTAAGTCGCTGGGTAATTTACTGGTGATACTTGGATCGATAGTTAAAACTCGATCGGCTGCTGCATCGGGATTGTCTACCGGTGGAATTTTGCGGCTTTGAAAGTCTTCTGAATCAGGGGTTGAAGATTCTCCTTGCGGTGTGGGTGTATCGTCGGCTGTGGGGGATGCTGCTGCTGTCACAGGTGCGGGCTCTTGTATTTCCGTAGGAGCGATCGCAGTTAATTCTGATACTAACTCTATTGGCTCCGTGGCGATCGGAGTCGGAGTGATACTCGGAGTCGGAGTCGGAGTGACTAATGGAGTCGGAGTGATACTCGGAGTCGGAGTCGGAGT
>NZ_JAUBPO010000040.1:39333-39675 GCF_036700785.1 Microcoleus sp. S28C3
GGAGTCGGAGTGATACTCGGAGTCGGAGTCGGAGTGACTAATGGAGTCGGAGTGATACTCGGAGTCGGAGTCGGAGTTACCAGCGGAGTGGGAGTGACACTCGGAGTCGGAGTCGGAGTTACCAGCGGAGTGGGAGTGACACTCGGAGTCGGAGTCGGAGTTACTACTGGAGTTGGAGTCGGAGTGACTAATGGAGTCGGAGTGACACTTGGAGTCGGAGTCGGAGTGACACTTGGAGTCGGAGTCGGAGTGACACTTGGAGTCGGAATGACACTCGGAGTCGGAGTTGGAGTGACAACTGGAGTCGGAGTGATACTCGGAGTCGGAGTCGGAGTGATACTC
>NZ_JAUBPO010000040.1:39775-42485 GCF_036700785.1 Microcoleus sp. S28C3
GGAGTCGGAGTCGGAGTTACTACTGGAGTCGGAGTGACACTCGGAGTCGGAGTCGGAGTTACTACTGGAGTCGGAGTGACACTCGGAGTCGGAGTCGGAGTTACTACTGGAGTCGGAGTTTCACTCGGAGTCGGAGTCGGAGTTACTACTGGAGTCGGAGTTGGCGTTGGCGTCGGATCAATGCCGTCATCAGTCGAAAACGCAATATTACCAACACTATTAGAACGCGGAAACGACTGCGATGTAATGCTAGATTGTCCTGTTGTAATTGCACCCGCCGTACCGTTGCTAGCAGCATCCCCCACCACAAACGGTTGAACCGGCGTCCCTCCATCTCCCCCAGCGTGTGTAATTGCGATATTTCCGCTACCTGTGCCGCCAGCAGTAGAAATGCTAGCAAATCCCGTCGGCGAAAGTGGTGTTGAAAAAGCACCCGTAGCGCGGAAAAAATTGCCTGTTATTGCTGTGACATCGCCGCCGGTGCCGCCAGTGCCGCCTTGGGCATTGATAAACTCTACTTGAATATCGCCGATCGGATCTAAGAACACATTGCCGGCATTTCCTAGTATACCGCTAGAGTTAATTTGTCCGGTGGTAATTGAAGTTATCGCCTTAACAGTTATGTTGCCGCCACTGTTTGCCGATGTATTCAAATTGCCTGCTGTGAAATTGTTACCGCTTGTAAATAGAATTTCTCCGCCATTAGCAGTAATATTTTTAACGCTTATATCTCCCTGGGCAGTAATATCGACTTTCCCTGCGGTGACATCTCCCGATAAATTGACTTTTTCCGTGTTTGGTGCGGTCAATTGTTGCGCGTTAATTGTTGAGTTTCCTGTCACATTGCCAGCATTGTCGATCGCAAGATTTCCTAACTTGCTGGTGGCCCCCACCGCACCGTTGAAAGTGATGCTGCCGCTACCGGAGGCTAGAGTTAAGTTGCGGGCCCCATCAATACTGTCGATCGCACCCAAAGCAATATTTCCCCCTGCGGTACTAAATACCGCATCCTTTGTCAAAACCAAAGCATTGCTATTATTAATGTTGCCGTTATTCGTCGTAACATTCCCGCCTAATTTAGTAGTGAAAGCCGTAACATTAAAACCAGAATTGCTTTTAACATTTCCAATAAATTCCGCATTCGATGCAGTAACATTCAAAACAGATAATGGCGTTGTTTCTCCAATATTTCCTTGCACCAACACATTACCATTCGCGGCATCTAAGTTGAACAAATGATTCCCGTCGATCGCCCCTTTTATATTAATGCTACCAACGCTGCTTTTGAGATCGACCTGGTTTCCCAGTTGAACGTTGCCAGTCAAATCTATATTGTTAGTTGTATTGATGCCATAGTTCAAATTAATTGTTGAACCTTGGAGAGCAACACTGCTGTTGTCAAGTCCGGTGATAGTTCCATTAACTGCGATCGTACCAGTTCCCGTTTGAATATTTACTGGATCTAAAAATGTGAGATTATAGGGAATACTAATATTGGCGCTGCTATCCGATCGCCCGATCGCGATCGAGCTAAATCCATTTTGAATCAAATTAATTTCCGATGCCGTCAAATCTAAAGCGCTAGTATTGTTATCAGTTCCGCCAACAACAATATTTTGTCCGGCTGTTGCGGGTTGCAGCGTTAGCGGGCCACTACCCGAAACATTCCCAGAAAATTCAATTTCACCTGCCGTTAAAGTCAGCGGATTACTACCTGCCGATAAACTCGAACCGAAAGCAATAGTTGCATCTCCGAGTGTAAAATTTACAGGAGCTTTTAATGTCACCGAACCGCTAAAACTAATGTTATCATTAGTTGTGGTGATATTTCCGCTAACCGCAACAGTTCCCCCGCCATTTTGAATAAATGCACCGTCTAAATTCAGGTTTTTCTCAATATTCAGATTTACCTTATTGGCAATTGTGAGCGTCCCGTCATTGGTGGTTGTTACAGTTCCTTTTAGATTGACATTATCAGCCGCAATACCCAGATCGCCAGCTACATCAACTGTCTTGTTGAAAGTAATGTCGCTGCCTGAAAACACCGATTTTGGGGCAACAGTCACTGCATCTGCATAGGTTTGACTGCCGGTTGTAGTCACATTGCCGCCTAAAGATATCTTGCTGTTGGCAGTTAAACTTGTGAGAGGAGTTGTTTCGCCGATCGTACTTGTGAAGGTAATATTACCGCTAGCCGCCTTCACAGTCAAATCGCTGCTGCCGTTAACTGTATTATTGAAAGTAATGCTGTCACCTGAAAGAATCGGATTGTTGGCAATTGTCACTGCATCTCCGTAGGTTTGAGCGCCAGTTGTAGTGACATTTCCCTTCACTTGAGTTGTGCCGCCAATATCTGTAGTCAAACTCGCGGCATTGACTGTTTGATTAAATGCAGTTGTGCCTGTAGAGTTAGCTGTTAAATTGCCGAGCGCACTTGCAGCACCAACTGCACCATTAAATGTCACATTACCGCTAACCGCCTTCGCCGTCAAATCGCTGCTGCCGTTAACTGTATTATTGAAAGTAATGTCGCTGCCGGAGAGAATCGGATTGTTGGCAATTGTCACTGCATCTCCGTAGGTTTGAGTGCCAGTGGTTGTCACATTGCCATTTAGTTCAGTTTTGCCGCCAGCATCTGTAGTCAAACTCGCGGCATTGACTGTTTGATTAAATGCAGTTGTGCCTGTAGAGTTAGCTGTTAAATTGCCGA
>NZ_JAUBPO010000040.1:42585-60353 GCF_036700785.1 Microcoleus sp. S28C3
ATCTGTAGTCAAACTCGCGGCATTGACTGTTTGATTAAATGCAGTTGTGCCTGTAGAGTTAGCTGTTAAATTGCCGATCGGACTTGCAGCACCAACTGCACCGTTGAATGTCACATTACCGCTAATCGCCTTCGCCGTCAAATCGCTGGTGCCGTCTACAGTATTTTCTAAAGTAATGCTGTCACCTGAAAGAATCGGATTGTTGGCAATTGTCACTGCATCTCCATAAGTTTGAGCGCCAGTTGTAGTGACATTTCCCTTGACTTGAGTTGTGCCGCCAACATCTGTAGTCAAACTCGCGGCATTGACTGTTTGATTAAATGCAGTTGTGCCTGTAGAGTTAGTTGTTAAATTGCCGAGCGCACTTGCAGCACCAACTGCACCGTTAAATGTCACATTACCGCTAATCGCCTTCGCCGTCAAATCGCTGGTGCCGTCTACAGTATTGTTGAAAGTAATGTCGCTGCCGGAGAGAATCGGATTGTTGGCAATTGTCACTGCATCTCCGTAGGTTTGAGCGCCGGTGGTTGTCACATTGCCATTTAGTTCAGTTTTGCCACCAATATCTGTAGTCAAACTCGCGGCATTGACTGTTTGATTAAATGCAGTTGTGCCTGTAGAGTTAGCTGTTAAATTGCCGATCGCACTTGCACCACCAACTGCACCATTAAATGTCACATTACCGCTAACCGCCTTCGCCCTCAAATCGCTGCTGCCGTCTACAGTATTATTAAAAGTAATATCGCTGCCGGAGAGAATCGGATTGTTGGCAATTGTCACTGCATCTCCGTAGGTTTGAGCGCCAGTTGTAGTGACATTGCTATTAAGTTGAGTTGTGCCGCCAACATCTGTAGTCAAACTCGCAGCATTGACTGTTTGATTAAATGCAGTTGTGCCTGTAGATTTAGCTGTTAAATTGCCGAGCGCACTTGCAGCACCAACTGCACCGTTGAATGTCACATTACCGCTAACCGCCTTCACAGTCAAATCGCTGGTGCCGTCTACAGTATTATTAAAAGTAATGTCGCTGCCGGAGAGAATCGGATTGTTGGCAATTGTCACTGCATCTCCGTAGGTTTGAGCGCCAGTGGTTGTCACATTGCCATTTAGTTCAGTTTTGCCGCCAACATCTGTAGTCAAACTCGCAGCATTGACTGTTTGATTAAATGCAGTTGTGCCTGTAGAGTTAGCTGTTAAATTGCCGAGCGCACTTGCAGCACCAACTGCACCGTTGAATGTCACATTACCGCTAACCGCCTTCACAGTCAAATCGCTGGTGCCGTCTACAGTATTATTAAAAGTAATGTCGCTGCCGGAGAGAATCGGATTGTTGGCAATTGTCACTGCATCTCCGTAGGTTTGAGCGCCAGTGGTTGTCACATTGCCATTTAGTTCAGTTTTGCCGCCAACATTAGTGGTGAAACTGGTAGCCGTGGCAGCATTAAATGTAGTTGTACCAGCACTATTGACGGTGAGATTTCCTAATACTGTCGCGTCGCCGATCGAACCTTTAACTTCAATTTTTCCAGTACCTGTTTCTAAGGTGAGATTGCCGCTCCCGTTAATGCTATTATTAAACAAAATATTGCCACCTGCAAAATTGCCCGTTCCCAATAAGACGTTATTTCCAACTAGGGTATTGCCGTTAATTGTGATATCTTGAGATTGGGTGGTAATATTGCCACTTAAGTTATTAGTTGTAGCATTCAGAGTAATTGAAGCATTATCAGTTCCCGAAATCGATCCATTGGGATTGACAAAAATAGTGCCTTGAGTATTGAAAGTCACAGGATCTGCAAAAGATACTGGCAAATTCTCTACAGTGATATTGCCTGTAGTAGTGTTCCCTCCGAAAACAATGGCGCTAAAGCCATTACGCAATGAGGATAAAAACGGTGATCCTATATCGATCGCCTGCGGATCGAAAGCAAGTCCAGCCTGGAAGCGAATTCCGACATTCGGCGAAAACGGCTGAATTGAAAAACTCCCTTTACCCTGCGCGGAACCTGCTCCCGAAAAGCCAATCTCATTGCCGCTAATGCTAATATTTCCAGTACCGGGCAATCCATTACCATCAATGCTATTTATCCCAACTTCATTGGGAGTTGCGATCGCGATATCTCCACCGGCACCGGAACTAGAACTAGAATTAACTACTCCTGAGTATGCAAAAATGTTGCCTGTTTTGCCGGTGAGTGTGATGTTTCCGCCATTGCCAGCAGTGGAACTGGAGTTAAGATTACTAGCATTAATATTGTTGGCACTTAGTATAATTTGCCCACCATTTCCGGTACTGGATGTGGTATCAATTGCCCCGGCAGTCGTATCAATATCGCCATTAGTGCTGGTAAGGGCGATCGCCCGTCCGGGATTTCTCATACTACCAACGGTAATATTGCCTGTAGCTTTAATCGAAAAATCGATCGGATTCTTAACATCGAAAGAATTGATTGTTGTCAGGGAACGCAAACCTGTAGTCTCCCCAATTGGCGCGTTGACATTAATAACGCCTGTTCCCGCAGTCAAAACTAGGTTGCCATCGCCGTCAACCGTTCCCCCAAAATTAATGTCGCCTGCATTCGTTAACCCAGTATCGAGAGTGACATTAGAACCCGTAGCGAGAGTGACTTGCTTACCAAAGGTAATATTCTGTTCGTTGGTGATAATTTTTGAATTATTTAAGAAGTTAGTGGTTGGAGCATTAAAGGTAATGGAAGCGTTGTTTTTACCTGTAATGTCTCCATTGACTGCAATTGTGCCACTGGTTGGAGCTTGAATTGTGACGGGGTAATTAAAAGTAACACCAGCGGGGTCAATTGCGATCGCACCTGTGCCATCCGTCCGTCCAATAACCATTTCCGAAAAACCGTTTAGCTTGTTAAGTTCCGCCCGATCCAAATTCAAACGTGGGTCACTATTAGTACCGTCTATCGTAATGCCTAAACTCGGTGTCAGCGGCTGCAAAGTAATACTACCTGTGCCCTTAACCTCAGTAGGAAAACCTAACAGTTGAATTTCATCGCCCATCAAAATGACATTCTTGCCACTGCCCGCAGTCAGATTAATTGAGCTATTGTTAATCACAATTGCATCAGCATTGTTCGCCCCCGTACCAGTCAAAGCAACATTTCCCGCCGTCGCTTCTAGTTCAGCACCACCATCCAAATAAACGCCATAGTTGTTGATTCCTGTCCCACCACCAGTACCAGTCAGACTGACATTTCCAGAGGACGCTTTCACTGTGCTCCCCCCAGCCTGAAGTTGTATCCCTTGATTGTTATCAGTCCCATTGCCGCCAACACCCGTCAGAGTAAGATTCCCGGTGCCTAGGGATTCCACCCGCCCTTGGATCAGAATGCCCGTGTTGTTGTTCCCATTCCCGTTGCTTGTTCCATTCAGGGCGATATCTCCATTCTGCGATTGAACTTTGCCAGGAAAAGAAATAAATATCCCTTGATTGTCATCATTCCCATTGCCGCTAACACCGTTGAGAGTCACCTTCCCGGTGCCTGTGGATTCCACCACCCCTAATATCGCAATGCCCCCGTTGTTGTCCCCGCCCCCGTTGCCTTTTCCAGTCAGGGTGATATCCCCATTCTGCGATCGCACTATGCCATCACTACCAGCATCAGCAATATTTATCCCTCCATTGCTACCCGTGCCATTTACCGCCCCCGTCCCCGTGATGGTAACAGCCCCATTCGCCGTTGACTCCACTGTAGAGTCGGTTAGATAAACGCCTTGATTGTTGGTTCCTGTGCCCCCACCTGTACCAGTCAGGCTGATATTTCCCCCAGCCGATCGTACTGTACTCGTTTTGGTAATAGAAATCCCGTGGTTGTTGCTTCCAGTTCCATTACCGCCAGTACCATTGAGAGTAATACTTCCAGTCCCAACCGTCGTGATTTCGCTGTTAAAAAGAGAAATGCCGAGATTGAAACTGACTCCAGCGACTCCTTGACCTCTAATAGAAATATTTCCAGTCCCGGCATTGAGCGTGGAACCGGTGAGAGAAACTCCGCTGGGATTTGCCGCTGTCCCTACTGCTGGGGAATTTGACGGGTTGGTGCCGCCTCCTAAAATGATGTTGCCGCCGTTGGAGTTGATGATAGCATTGGTAATGGCGATCGCCCCTGCACCACTGGCATCTACATCTGCATTCAGGGTGATACTGCCTCCTTGAGTTGTGATATTGGCATTGGCTTCGACATTAATATTGTTATTAGCTTCAGCAGTCAGTCCAACTCCCGGAGTGGTTATATTGACAGGAGCGCTAAAGGTAATGTCATTAGTAGCTTGCAGAATCACATTAGTCGCGGCACTGTTAATCAAGGCAGCATCAATGGTATTTCCCCCTATGTCAGGGTCGGCAAATTGATCGGCCTGATTTAGTGCGGTAAAAGTTCCCGCGCCATTTTGAATAGTAATGTTTGTTGGGTCCAGCAATAATAATCCTGGATTGCCGTTAGCAGCCAGAGTATTAACATTGCCTCTGAAGTCTAAAAATTGAGAACCAGACACTTCCACAAAGCCGCCATTCCCAGAAAACAAGCCACCTCTGGCCGTAATATTGCCATTAAAGCGAGTAGTTTCATCAGCCCAAACTATAACTCGCCCGCCATTCCCATTACTAACAGCATCAGCATTAATCGTCGAGTTACTGCTAACAAAAGTCCGCGAAGCATTGGGCACCGTCCCCAAACCCTGATAATCTCCCCCAATCAGTACATTACCGCCACCGTTAATCCCAGAAGCATTGATATTGCCTGCAATAACTCCTACTTTGTCGCCTAATATGTTAACGTTGCCGCCAGTGTTGCCAGAGACGTTGAGAGTGCCGGATGCGATCGCAGTTCCCGCAGTTACCGGCACAGCAACATCCCCCGTCAACACAACTTCGCCATTGGGATTTACCGTCAAACCCGTTGCCTGGGCCGCACCTTTTCCAGTCAGCAACTCCGGCAAAGATAACACTGGCTGCGTCCAATTGTTCGGCAGCGAACTTTGAGTTGCTGTCGGCTGAATATCCAAGCTCAATAAATTTCCAACTTGACTGATGCGTACCAAATTGTTACCGGGTACGGCGCTGATGAGAATACTGCCGCTAGGCGCAGTTAACTGACCGGTATTGACAACCGTACCTCCGATCAAAGTTAAACTTTGACCTGGTGCCACCGTCAAATTGCCTGAATTAACAATGCTTCCTCCTTGCAAAGTTGTAAACGCAAAACTGTTCGGCGTCCCGATGAAACTTGCCCAATTGTTATTGCCGATCGCGCTAAACCACTGATTGTTCCCAAAACCAATCCCTGTAGCCGTAGTAGCATTAAAAGATCCAGGCACGTTCAGACTGGCATTCGGCCCGAAAATCATGCCGGCAGGATTCATCAAAAATAAATTGGAATTGCCGCCCGTAACTTGAATTAAGCCATTTATTAAAGAAGGATTACCCCCAGTAATCCGCCCCAAAATATTTTGGATACTAGGATTTGTCAGAAAGTTAGCCGTTTGACCTTCGCTGAGGCCAAACTGAGTAAAACTGTGAAAAAGATTAGCCCGATCTCCGCTGAAGGACCCCCCGGAAATGTCGTAGCGGTTGCCGCTGGGAGTAACAACTGTGTTAGTGCCGTCTGGTGCGGGGGTAATGGGTTGCGCGTTTGCCGAACCCTCCGCTGCACTCAGCCAGCCAACAATGAATAACCATCCGAGCAAATGTAGTCTGTTGGCTGTCATTGTGTTTAAAGATTTTGCTTAAAGTGCTATCGTATTTATCTATCCTATTTTTACTCATAAAAAATCCTCATGTCAATAGGATAGACCTATTTTTTATTACTGAATAATTTGGAGGTAAATCTGAAGTAAATGTATGAGTTTATAAGTAGGTAAAGGCAAAAAACGATAGTATATTTTAGGGGGGAAAGCGTGAGGATCGCGAGATACCAGCGGGTAAAGAAATGTTCTCACTCGCCCTCCCCATGTAATGTTTATTTGTAACCACCTACTTAGGGGTTTTCAGTTACGTGAAGTACAGATATCGCGTTGCGGCGACACGGTAATGCTGTGTACGTAATGTATTCAGGCGCGGGGCGAGCAATGAAACTTGGTTTCTTGTTTCCACTTTCACTGCTTCCATGAAGCAATTACCTTAAGAAACCGGGTTTATGCGTGCGGTAATTTTGGCGAAATCTGAGGCGGAACGCGAGGGTTAGGGGTTTAAAAAACTGGGAATATTAGTCAAAATTACGTAAGTATCGATCGCCTGTTCTCCCGCTTGCTTCCAGTGGCAAAAAACTCGCTCAAATCTCTACTTGCGCCCGCTGCACTCTTATGCTCCTCAAAGCGAGCAGCTTGCAGCCCGCTTTGAGGAGCATAAGACCGAACAGCCGAATTCCTCTCAGAAACTTTATAAGTTTTAGACGATCTTTACCAAAACTTTACAAAGCAGGAGTAAAATTTTTATGTATTTTTGATGAAAGCCAATATTGGCACGTCTTGCACTCAACTTTAGACGGTTACCGGAACGAAGTAAATGTAGTAGGTTGGAAGTCGAAGGCAGGATGAAAATCTTGCTGTTACAGATTAAACTATGGCAATCTGGTGTCAGTGAAAACTCTTAGAAGAAGCACTCATTTATTCCTAAACACATTTAAGTGATACTGGTCGGTAGATTCACTGGTGTGGAGTCTCTTCTGTAGGTTTGACGATCGTCCTAAATATCGCAGGCTCGCGATCGTCTATTCGCATCACGGCAACATGGGATTTCCCGTTTTACTATCTAACAATACTGGAGGAATCAGGGTTATGACTACTTTAACGCTAGTCAAAAAAACATCTTTTACAGTCGCCAGCTTGGCAACCACAATCTTGCTCAGCATCTGCACGCCCGTCCGAGCTTTCATGTTTGGCACGAGTGGCATCCAGTTCGATCGAGATACCAATATAAACTTTACCTTCGACCAATCTCACGGCGGTTACCAGTCGAGCTTGTGGGTAGCCCAAGCTGACTCAGGAAACACTGGCTACAGCAACATCGCCAGACTGTTTTACGAGACTCAACCCTCAGATAACGGCGGCGCCAATGACTGGCAGGGAACCTTCGGCAACGCAGTCACCTCCGACAACGGCTCCAGCACTCAAACCTTCACATTTTTGCAGGATCAAATTTATGCCCTGCTGCTGTGGAGCGACAGCGGCACGGGCCAACCTTTCGAGCAGTACGTCTCGTCGAGCACCTTCATGAACAGCCCCAACTGGTGGGCCGCCACCAGCCAGTTCCAGAGAAATGACTGTCTGGTGGCGGGCTGTCAGCAAGCCGTATTTGGCGACTTTAATCTCGACTACAACTCCACCGACTCATTTACCAACATCAACGGCGGTAATGGCCCTGCGCAATATTCATCGCTCACAATGGCGCAACTGGCTCAGGGCATAAAAATCTCCTTCGACGATGCCGGAGGAAACGACGCTGATTTCCAAGACTTCACCGTGTTGACTGAGTTAGCCTCCGAAACAATGACCCAACAGGCTCAGCGCAGAAAAATCTCCTTCGACGATGCCAAAAAAGGAAACGACGCTGATTTCCAAGACTTCAGCGTGTCGGCGGAGTTAGCCCCCGAACCAGTCACAGTGTTCGGGAGTGTGCTGGGGATCGGGGCTTTGGCGGCAGCTCGCAGGAAAAACAAGCGAGGGCAGCAACCAGAAAAATGACTCTTAATCAGCCCCATTCAAATCTAAATAGTGCGTCTGTTCAGTGGTACTCTGAGGAATAGCATTTCTAAATGTTAAGAGTTTTTCCAATATCGGAAAAATAGCATCCTAACAAAGGCACTATTCATGGTATCCACCGCAACAAAAACGAACGTAGGCTACATAACCCAAATCATTGGGCCGGTTGTAGACGTAAAATTCCCAGGCGGCAAACTGCCCCAAATCTATAACGCTCTCACGATTTCCGGCAAAAACGAAGCAGGTCAAGACGTTTCCGTTACCTGCGAAGTTCAGCAACTGCTCGGAGACACCCAAGTGCGTGCAGTTTCCATGAGTACCACCGACGGCTTGGTGCGCGGGATGGAAGTAGTAGATACCGGGGAATCGATCCAAGTTCCTGTCGGAATCCCAACTCTCGGCCGGATTTTTAACGTCATCGGCGAACCCGTAGACAACCTCGGCCCGGTCAATACTTCCGAAAGTATGCCCATCCACCGCAACCCTCCGGCTTTCACCGAACTGGAAACCAAGCCTTCGGTGTTTGAAACCGGGATCAAGGTGATCGACCTGCTGGCCCCCTACCGTCGCGGTGGCAAAATCGGTTTGTTCGGCGGCGCAGGCGTCGGCAAAACCGTGATTATGATGGAACTCGTGAACAACATCGCCAAGGCTCACGGCGGCGTGTCCGTGTTCGGTGGTGTAGGCGAGCGCACCCGCGAAGGTAATGACCTCTACAAAGAAATGATCGAGTCGGGGGTTATTAACGAAGAAGACCGCAGCAAGTCAAAAATTGCCTTGGTTTACGGTCAAATGAACGAGCCGCCTGGTGCTCGGATGCGCGTGGGCCTGTCGGCTCTGGCGATGGCCGAATACTTCCGCGATGTCAGCAAGCAAGACGTGCTGCTGTTCATTGACAATATCTTCCGGTTCGTGCAAGCGGGTTCTGAGGTATCGGCTCTGTTGGGTCGGATGCCTTCGGCTGTGGGATATCAGCCGACTCTCGGTACGGATATGGGCGACTTGCAAGAACGGATTACTTCGACTACCGAAGGTTCGATTACTTCGGTTCAAGCTGTGTACGTACCTGCGGATGACTTGACTGACCCCGCACCGGCTACGACTTTTGCTCACTTGGACGCTACAACTGTGTTGTCTCGCGGTTTGGCTTCCAAGGGTATTTATCCGGCTGTTGACCCGCTGGATTCTACGTCTACGATGTTGCAAGTTAGCGTTGTCGGCGAAGAGCACTATGGTGTTGCTCGTCAGGTGCAGTCAACTCTGCAACGCTACAAGGAATTGCAAGACATTATTGCAATTTTGGGTTTGGACGAGCTGTCGGAAGATGACCGCTTGACCGTTTCTCGCGCTCGCAAAATTGAACGGTTCTTGTCTCAACCGTTCTTTGTGGCCGAAGTGTTCACCGGTTCCCCCGGCAAATACGTCAAGCTGGCAGATACCATTAAGGGCTTCCAGATGATTTTGGCTGGCGAACTTGACGAATTACCGGAACAAGCTTTCTATTTGGTGGGCGATATCAACGAGGCGATCGCCAAAGCTGAAAAAATGAAGGCTGAAGCCAAGTAATTTTAGTCATTAGTCATTAGTCATTGGTCATTAGTTGTTAACAGTTTAAAAGTTAACAGTTAACAACTAAGTGACTGATGATGGCCGACGGCTGACTAATGACTAATTACTAATGACTGCTGACTGCTGACTAATGACTAATGACTAAGGACAATTTATGACATTAACTGTGCGCGTAGTTGCCCCAGACAAAACTGTTTGGGATTCTAATGCTGAAGAAGTAATTCTGCCGAGCACCACAGGCCAATTGGGTATTTTAAGCGGTCACGCTCCAATGTTGACAGCTTTGGATACCGGAGTGATGCGCGTCCGTCCCGGCAAGGAATGGGTGTCTATTGCTCTGATGGGCGGCTTTGCAGAAATCCAAGAAAACAAAGTTACTATTCTTGTCAACGGCGCTGAAAAAGGCGAAACCATTGATAAAGAAGCTGCTCGTACTGCTTACACTGAAGCAGAAGCTCGTTTGGAAAAGGCTACTAGCGGCACTTTGCAAGAGCAAATTCAAGCCAAGCAAGCAATCAAACGCGCGAGAGCTCGTTTCCAAGCTGCCGGCGGCACGCTCTAGCTCTAAGGGTAGGAACACGGGTGGCTTTTGTAGGGACACAACAATGTTGTGTCCCTGCTGTTTTCCTCGCCTTGTATCCCTACTGTTTTGCTAAACTCCCGCCTCAGACAAGAGAGATTGCATTGTTTCCCAAGATAACCCCTGCTGAAGATAGCGGGGGTTATTTGGATTGTAGGGGCTCTGGAGCCGATCGACACTGACAATTTTTGCTTCCTCCGGTAAAACAGGAACCTCAGGATCGAAAGCGGTCGATCGCGTCAAAGAGCTAGAAAAGCCTTTAAAAATAGCAATTTCATCGAATTCGCCCTCAATTTCGGCCTTGACGATTAAAACTTCGTGCGATCGTTTTACCGTGTATTGTTCCAAGCGGCGAGCAATAGAGTCAGCCATAGCAAATCTCACTTTCCTGAAAACTGCTATAATATAGCTTAATTTTGCGGCTAATTTTAGGGACAGCCAACTAAATTTTTATTTTTAATTAGACCTTTTTTAATAGCAGGAAGTAAGCGGACATAATATAAATACTGTAAAAAAAGTCTGAAAGATTTTAATCCTGCAAAACCTACTTATACGATATTTTATGAATCCCATGAAAACTAGGTTTTAATTATCGTTTTCCATTAAAAATATTATTAAACGCCGTTTTGCTTGGGGATATACGCTGCTATTTATGCTAGTTTTTTGCTTGAGTTTAGCTCTGGTAACTTGCAAGTCTGATCTCATAAATAACTCTACAGCAAAAACCAAAAATGAATTCTAAAATTTAACAAGAGTTGTAAGAATCGGCCATCAGCCTTTCGGAGCGCTGTTTTATCTCAAAGCTAAAGGCTTTTTGGAAACCCGTTTAGCAGAAATTGGGTGGTCTGTAGAATGGACGGAATTTGCCGCAGGGCTGCCAATTTTAGAAGCAATAGGAAAAGGAAAAATCGATCTGAGTTATGCAGAAGTTGCGCCGCCAATTTTTGCCCAATCAGACGGCGTACCTTTTGTTTATATGGCTAATGATTCAGCTTTACCTGGAAGCATTGGCATCATAGTTCCTCAAGATTCTCCAATTCGGACTCTAACGGATCTCAAAGGCAAGAAAATAGCAGGAACTAAGAAAACCGCAGGTCACTATTTGTTACAGCGGGAACCGCTGTATAATGGTACAATAAATAATAACAAAATATCATCTTGTATTCAAAACTAATGAAAACATATTCCCTCGATCTCCGAAAAAAAATAGTCATAGCACATTTGGCCCAAAAGATGTCAAGCGAGGAAAGTAGCCATCACGTTTGGTGTCAGCAAAAGTCTCGTCCCAAAACTGGTAAAAAACAACAAATCGAGAGAAATTTACAACCTAAACAGAGGGGTAAACCACAATGAGCGTCACCTGGCCAATGCGGAAGCACTCATTAGAATACTGGTGGCTGAGCATCAAGATGCTACTTTGGTAGAGCTATGTGAATTATTTGCTATTAAGACGGGAAATTGGGTGAGTCGGACGGCAATGTGTCGGCCCAAACAGAAATTAGGACTCAATCGAAAAAAAAAAACATGGCGCCGTAGCCAAGCCGGGACTGAAAGAGTCCAAAAATTAAGAGTGGAGTATTGGGAAAAGATCAAAGATATCGAGCCGAAAAATGAGCGTATTTTTGGATAAAACTGGTATTTTACGCTCGACTGAGCAGAATTCATGCCCGTTCACAGCGCGGGACAAGAGCATACCAAAAAAAAGCATTTAATCGGGGTGGTAAAGTCACAGCTATTGGCGCGATTAGTATGAATAAAGTGTTGGCATTGATGACAATGAATGATTCAATGGATGGACAGGCATTTGCTATATTTATTCAGCATTTTTTATGTCCTAAATTATGGAAAGCAGCGGTAGTAGTGATGGAGAATTTACAGCCCATAAATTAGCATCAATCAAGCCAATGATTGAATCTGTAGGAGCCAGTATTATTTGTTTATCCCCATACTCTCCTGATTTTAACCCAATAGAACGCAAGGTCATCGCAACTAAAATCTTTTTTACGTATGTTCGGTCCAACTACCACGTCCACGATCGATCAAATAATTGCAGTTGCCCTGAACTTAATCAATCCTCAACATTTAAGAAATTGGTTTACTAATTGTTGCTACTGTACTTCATAACAGCAGGAACTGCTGTATTTTCTGACATTCGCTCCTTTACGACTATCTCCGAAGTGATGACTCCCCAAGAAAACTTTAATTTTATCAACAGCTACCTCAGCCGAGTGAGTCCGGTAATTCGCGCTCACCAAGGTTTCATCGATAAATATATTGGCGATGCGATTATGGCACTATTTCCTGAGTCTGCCGATGATGCTGTTCGCGCGGCGGTGGAAATGCAAAAACAAGTTATTATTTACAACCAGGACAGACAACTAAGCAATTACCCACCGATTACGATCGGCATCGGTTTGCACGCGGGAAGTTTAATGTTGGGTACGATTGGCGAGCAAGAACGGATGGAAAGTACGGTGATTGCTGATGCGGTGAATCTCGCGTCTCGTTTGGAAGGATTGACTAAGGTTTACGGGGCGGGCATTCTAGTTAGTGACTCCATTTTATAGCGTTTGGGCGATCGAGAAAAATATATGTACCCATTTGTCGATCGAGTCACAGTAAAAGGCAAAAAATCTGCCGTGTCGGTGTTTGAAATTTATGATGCAGACACAGAACAAAACATTGAATTAAAACAGAAAACGGCTACTGAATTTCAAATGGGTCGAAAATTTTATTTCGAGCAAAAAATTAGTAAAGCGCAAAAAATATTCAAGAATATTTGCGAAACACATCCTCAAGATAAGTTAGCAGCAATTTACTGTCAGCGCTCTCTGAAAAATCGAATGTATGGAGTGGCAGAAGGATGGTAGGGAATAGAAGCTTTGGATGAAAAGTAGGGATACGGCAAGGCCGTGTCCGGCGCGGGGAGTAGGACAGGGCATTCCCGTGTCCCTACGGTTCGCTTTGACTTTTAATAATTGGTATAAGATGGAGGATTATCGAAACGATATCAGATTTTCCTTGCGTAAGTTTTGTTTAATTACAAAATGGTTTAGAATACTTACCAGCGGTAAACCGTCGCTCCGAGTATTAATATCGTTTCCGGTTGCATCGGAATAATAAAATCTGGTCAACAGTTAACACTCAACCATTCAGTTTTTCGACCCCTCCTTCTACAGTCAACAGTCAACAGTCAACAGCAAACAATCATTCCGGTTGCACCGGAACTGATATAACTGTATCTTTATAACTCAAAATTAATGTTATGTCCACTCTTTCTCTCAAGCACTTAGTGGCAAAAATTTCAAGAAAAGCAACGCTGCAAACCGTACTCATAGTTCCCTTTGTCTTGCAAGTATTTGCAGCGGTCGGTATTGTGGGATACTTATCATTTAGGAACTCTCAAAGAGCGGTAAATGACCTTGCGGATCAGTTGATGGGGGAGGTGAGCAATCGGATCGAGCAAAATTTGACAACTTATCTGCAAACTCCGCACCAAATCAATCAAAGCAAGCTGGATGCAGTTAAACTGGGTTTTGTGAACATGAAAGACTTGTCAGCTTGGGAAAAGTATCTGTGGCGGCAAGTGCAACTATATCCTTATATCAATTTTACATCGATCGCTAATCAAGATGGAGAATATCGCACTGGCGAAAAGATGTCTAATGGCACTTTATTAATTAACGCATCGGGCCCGTCTACAAAATTTGATTTTTATTCTTACAATACTAATGATACGGGCGATCGCACTACAGTAGCCGCCTCCGTTAAAAACTTCGACATCCGGCAGCACCCTTCCTACGCCTATGCGGCTCTAGCAATCAAACCAACTTGGAGTTCAGTTTATATATCCTTCCTAGAACCCACATTGATTCTCAGCGCGCTGCAACCAGTTTACAACAGCCAGAAACAGCTAGAAGGAGTATTAATTGCTGCTTTGCGTCTCGACAGTATCGGTCAATTTTTAACCAGCCTCAAAATAGGCAAATCAGGTCAAACTTTTATTATCGAAAGAAACGGCACGCTGCTGGCAACTTCCACACCCGAAAAACCTTTCCGCACCCAAAACGGTAAAAAAGAACTGTTTAAAGTGACAGAAAGCAGCGATACAGTAACGCAAACTACAGCTAAATATTTAGAAAGTCACTTTAAAAACTTGCAGCAAATTACCAAATCGCAGCAACTCAGTTTTGAGATAAACGGGAAGCAGCAATTTTTAAAAGTCCTGCCCTTCCAAGACGACAAGGGTTTAGATTTGCTGATTGTCGTTGTCGTTCCCGAAGCCGACTTTATGGAACAAATTCATGCGGGCAACCGAACTACAGTGTTGCTATGTCTGGCAGCTTTGGGCATGGCAAGTGTGTTAGGAATTCTCACTTCTCGCTGGATTATCAAACCTCTTTTAAAATTAAAAAATGCAGCAATAGCTTTATCTGAAGGACAATTTGACCAAACTGTCAAGCTCGATCGATCCGACGAGTTGGGTGTACTTGCCGCTGCTTTTAACAGCATGGCAGCACAACTGCAAGCATCTTTTACTGCCTTAGAAACTAAAAATACCGAATTGCAGCGACTCGACCAACTAAAAGACGAATTCTTAGCCAATACTTCCCACGAACTCCGGACTCCCCTCAACGGCATTATTGGGATTGCAGAATCTTTAATAGACGGTGCTACCGGACAACTACCAGAATCAACAATTTTTAACTTAGTTTTGATTTCATCGTCTGGAAAAAGATTGTCTTCTTTAATTAACGATATTCTGGACTTTTCTCAGCTCAAACACAAAACTATAGAACTCCAAATTAAGTCCGTTGGTATCCGAGAAATAGTCTCTGTAATCCTCACCTTATCTCAGCCATTAGTAGGCAAAAAAAACTTGCAGTTGATTAACTCAGTCGCTCCTGAATTGCCGCCAATAGCAGCCGACGAGAATCGCTTGGAGCAAATACTTTACAACTTAATCGGCAATGCGATTAAATTTACCGAAAGCGGTACCGTTGAAATTTCAGCAGCATTGGTAACGGGCAACGAACAATCACCGCCTAATTCCCAATTATCAATTACTGTATCCGATACCGGCGTTGGCATCCCCGAAGATAAATTAGAGCGAATTTTTGAATCCTTTGAACAAGCTGACGGTTCCACTGCTAGAGAATTCGGCGGTACGGGTTTAGGTTTAGCGGTTGCTAAGCAATTAGTGGAATTGCACGGAGGTAAAATTTGGGTATCTTCAACTGTAGGCGTAGGTTCCCAATTCACCTTTACTTTGCCCGTATCTGAAACTCAGCCGGAATTTAGCAGCAGACAGCCGCATTTAACCGAGGGATATCGGCATTTAATCACTCCTGAATTAGCCCGCGAATCATCTATAATAAATTCTCTGGTATCAGACAATAGCGACTTGCTAGAAAGTGAAAGATTAAAAATTTTGGTAGTTGATGATGAGCCGATTAATATTCATGTCATCATCAACAGTCTTTCTGTAGAAAACTACGATATCACTCAAGCGAGCAACGGCTTAGAAGCTTTAAATCTGATTCAATCAGGATTTAAGCCCGACTTAATTTTACTGGATGTAATGATGCCGCAGATGACTGGTTATGAAGTGTGTCGAGAAGTCCGCAAAAAATACTCGCCTTTAGAAATGCCGATTCTGATGCTGACGGCTAAAAATCTAACTACCGACTTGGTAGAAGCTTTTAACTTAGAAGCAAATGATTACGTAACTAAACCTTTTATCAAAAAGGAATTGTTGGCGAGAATTAACACGCAAATTCGTCTGGCAAAACTGAATGCAGCCTACGGCAGGTTTGTGCCGCACGATTTTCTAAGCTTGCTGGAAAAGCCGAGTATTATTGAAGTAAAATTAGGCGATAATCAGGAAAGAGATATGACAGTGCTGTTTGCGGATATTCGCTCGTTTACGGCGCTTTCCGAAAATATGACACCACCTGAAAATTTTGCATTTATTAACACTTACTTGGGAAGGGTTAGC
Organism: Microcoleus sp. S28C3; assembly: GCF_036700785.1. Lineage (NCBI taxonomy): Bacteria > Bacillati > Cyanobacteriota > Cyanophyceae > Oscillatoriales > Microcoleaceae > Microcoleus > Microcoleus sp. S28C3. The sequence continues at coordinate 58,458 of NZ_JAUBPO010000040.1, forward strand.
CCTGCAATTAGGAAAAATAACGGGTTTATTGACAAATACATTGGGGATGCAGTCATGGCACTGTTTCCTACATCTCCATCTGATGGCGTGCGAGCAGCAATTGATATGCAAAAAGAAGTGAATATTTACAACCAGCAGCGAGAAAAAGATGGTTGGTGTCCGATCGCGATCGGCGTCGGTTTGCACGCGGGCAATTTGATGTTGGGTACAATTGGCGAGAGAGAACGAATGGAAAGTACCGTGATTGCTGATGCGGTGAATCTCGCCTCTCGTTTGGAAGGATTGACTAAGGTTTACGGATCGGGAATTCTAGTTAGCGGTGCAATTATCGATCGCCTTGACGATCCAGAAAAATATAAGTACAGATTTGTCGATCGAGTAACGGTGAAAGGAAAGACAAATGCTGTGTCGGTGTTTGAAATTTACGATACAGAAACAGAGCAGAGCATTGTACTCAAGCAGCAAACTGCGGAGATTTTTCAAGAAGCTCTCAATTTTTACTACGAGCAAAAATTTGTTGCCGCCCAAAAAGTATTTCAGAATATTTTACAAATCAATCCAGACGATCGGGTAGCAATGCTGTATTTCAAACGCTCTCGCAAGTATCGGATGTACGGAGCGCCGGATGGGTGGTCTGGGGTGGAAACTTCGACAGAGAAATAGGGCGCGCACTGCACGCCCTACTCTCTTTAAAAGATGGTTGCACAAACTTTAAAATATAGTTGTACAAACGCCGAATTTATTCCAAGTTTTGGAACCGACAATGCCATCAGCAAGAATCTGTTGTTGCTTTTGAAAATTGATGACTGCTTGTTGGGTTTTCGCGCCGAATCCTCCATCAGTATTTACAGGAAATCCGCTGGCGTTCAAGAGCCGCTGGAGGTAGCGAACGTCCTCATTTTGAGTTACCGCATCGTTGCGTTTGAGTAGGGGAAAATAACGGCAGGAAGGTAATTCAATGCGAATTGCGTTTGTGGTTTGCATGGTTTGAGTCTCCATTGGTTGTTTGCAAGTTATTTGAAAGCAGAGAAGTGCGGAAATGATGTTAATAGTTCTGGATACACTCTTGACTGGCAGAAACGGAGTTTCGGCTTCGCTGAACCACCAGGTTTTTTAGCGTTTCTGGGAGCGTAAAGGAAGTTTGCTGTGAAAAAACCCAGTTTCTTGCTACCCGTGCGCCTAGGATTAGTTAACTTGGATTTAACATCCGGGTTCACCTGCATCACAAGCGCCTAATAGATTCCAAGTTTGAGGGCCGACAATGCCATCAACAGCAATCTTATTTTGCTTTTGAAATTTGATGACTGCTTGTTCGGTTTTGGCGCCGAAGAATCCATCAATTGCTACTGGATATCCGTTTTTAACTAAGGATTGTTGGAGATAGCGCACGTTTTTATTGGCAGCGGTGCTATTATTTCGTTGGAGTGTTGGCAGTGAAGAGCAAATAGGTAATTGAGCGTAAATTGAATTTGTGGTTTGCATGGTTTGATTGGGGATTAGTGGTTTGCAAGTTGTTTAAACTTGCTATTCCCCAGTTGTAGCTGTGGGGGAAAGTGCTTTAACAGTCGCTTTTTATAGTGACGCCTGTCTGGGGTAGCTCAGATGAGTGACAGCCCGCTATCAAATCCGTTTTGTAGAAAGTAATTGTCAAAGGCAAACAGCAGCCAATTTCCATTTTTTATCAATTTTTAGCATTTTTGCTGGAAGCCCCACACCATACCTTTACGGCTGTTAGTGCCGCCGGGATGGATAGGCGGATTGACGTAGGTTGGAGAGTCAATCAATCTTGTCACGGTGTACTCGATCCACTCTTGTAAAAGCGGCTCTTCTGGAGTCAAGGTGATAAGCAAAACTAATTAGAAAAGCAAGCTAATAGCCTCGCCCGAAAGTTATCAA
>NZ_JAUBPO010000041.1:0-60325 GCF_036700785.1 Microcoleus sp. S28C3
AATCCAAACTACCGAAAACTCCTAGAATACGGCTCTCTCAGAGCCTGACTCTCCCAAAATATGTCCGAACTGTTGTATTAAGTTTAATTAGGGGAGTTCTGCCAACCGCTTCCAGAATATTATTGTAAGTCGCCATCAGAATGTCTCTAGTATTTTATAATGTTGTATTGCCGTTTGATGTTGAGAAAAAAACTTCCGACTAAACTCCACCCAATGCTTGGGCAGTAGCGTGTTCTATAGCTGCTTGAAATTTCGGCAGGGCACGGGAAATCATGTCTTGGTTGGCAGTCAGAGAAATTCGGAAATAACCCGGTATTTCCTGGGGTGTCCCAGGGAAGACAAAAACATCGTGGCGAGCTAGCAATTCGGCAAAAGCACAATCGTCTGACCAAGGTGACTCTACTAACAAAAAGAATGTCCCTTCAGGTATTTGTAATTTGTAACCCATTTCCTGGAGTGCCTTCACCATCCGATCCCGCTTGTGTTGTAGATGCTCCATATCGATGGTGAGTTCATCCAAATCTGTGAGGGCGTATTGCATCAGGGCACTGGGGAAACACCAACCAAAGGGACTACCTTGCAGTGTCCGAATTATGCGCCGTATTGACTCACGTTCAGGCATTGTGGGTGGCAAGGCAATATAGCCGATGCGTTGACCGGGAGCCATCCAGACCTTACTGTAGCCATAGATCAGGAAGGAAAACGGGTAGAACTGGGTGGGACTGGGACAAGTTCGTCGATCGAATACAATGCGGCTGAAGGTTTCATCGGAAATCAGGTAGATTGGTTTACCGTAGCGATGGGAGGCATTGGTGAGCAGATTTGCTAATTGTTGTAGGGTTGTTGCTGAAAAAATCTTGCCTGTGGGGTTGTGGGGTGAATTGATAACGATCGCTCTGGTACGTTCAGTTATGGCAGCGGCGATCGCATCGAGATCCAGATCGAAAGTAGTTGGATTGACTGCAACGCCAACCGGAACTGCACCAGCGACATGAATCATCCGCCTGTAATTTAGCCAAGGTGGGGTGATGATAATCACCTCGTCTCCTATTTCGGTCAGCATCTGAAGACAAATATTCAGACTAATCAGACTACCGTTGGTCAGGAAAATATCTTCAGGTGCGATCGCGATCCCGCGTTGCATCTTCAGACCTTCTGACACAGCGACTCGTGCTTGTGGAAGGTTGTCTTTGTAACCGAACCAACTCTCATTTTGCGGAATGCTCCAGCGCTGAAGGGCTTCTACAAAGCCTGGTGGGGGCAGTTCGTGAGCGTCACCCTCAGTAAAATCAATGCTCCCCGGTTCATGCTTGCGATTCATGTAGTTTGCCTTGGCAAGAAGTTCGCTGGGGGTCGGGGCTTGAATCGCCTTGAGCAGTCGGGACGAGATTGTATGAGTTTTTATATCGAAATTCTCTTTAGTATCGGCTTCTTGTGCCTCCTGTGGCGTTTTACTTGGTGGTTGTTTTTGATCTGCCATAATATTAGTTAAGTTGACCTACTTATGTTAATCATAATCGCTGTTAGGACTTACGCACTGAGTGCCAAATTGTGTCATTCTGAGCGATCGCATTAGCGCAGTGGCTCCGCAGGATCTAGAACCTCAAACCCTTGTCCTGAGAATTACGGTGCATAAGTCCTAATTAGGTTACAAAAGTTTTGGCGTTGGTGAACAGAGGTATGATTTGGCTCTCACCGATGACGGAGGCAGGTCGAATAGCGTTCAAATCAGAGTATCTAAATAATTACTTGAATATGGAATGGGAACTTCCTCGAATTTGAGGAGCGTGAATTAGTAAACGAATTGAATGTTTGAGCATTTCTTCGGATTTAGAATTAAAAAATAGTTTTTCTCTTCAATCGAGCCAGAGCGTATCTGAGTCTTGTATTTTCACCTTCAGCAGTTGCGAGCCAAGCAGGTGTTCTGGACGACGGTTGCTGTGCTAATTCCTGTTTGGCTGTCATACTTTTTAGCAAATGTATTGACATCGAGTTGTGCAGATTTTTTGAGCCAAGTCTTTTTCACTTGCTTACCGTTGAAAGAAACAGTAATGGTGACTAACCGCTCTCTAGCCGATTTTGTGGGAGACGAACAACAGCTTGGCTAGATACGGCTAGGTATAGACCGATGAGAACTAGGGCAAAACCTACCCAATTCGAGAAACTTAACTTTTCCCAAAATATTGCCCAAGCCAAAATGCTGCTAAATACTGGCTCTAACAAATGTACTAAGGAGACAACCACTGAGGACAAGCCACCAACGCTATAGGTTAAAAGTCCTTGACCTAAAACTTGGCAGACGAGGGCGAAAAAAATGACGCACAGCCATCCATTCAGTGAAGAAGGAAAAACCCGCTCTTGAGCGAACACAAGCATCGGCAAGATGGATAGGGTAGCGATCGCACAAACCCACAACTGAATTGTGATGGGGTCAAATTTGGTTCTCAGTTGTTCTACCACCAGCAGATATGCACCCATGAAAACCGCAGAAAGGATGGCAGCTATGCCTCCTGTTACCTCACCAGCAGCCATTTGTATTTGCTCGATTTCAATGGCGATCGCTCCCCCAATGGCGACGACCATCCCAATCAGAAATTGGCGGTTAAAGCCTTGACCGAATAACAACCACGCTCCTAAGCTGGTAAAGATCGGGGTGAGATTGTGTAGGATTGTCGAGATAGCGACGCTGGTTTGAGTCAGCGACCAAGCTACAAAGGCTAAGGTGGCAGCAAAAAAAATCCCAGCACCCAGCAATAGCAAAAGCTCCTGACTGGTGTATGAATGCTGTTGAACGGGTTTGTCACCAGAAAGTCTCTGACGTATCGCCTTGTATCCTTGCCACAGCCCGAATACGACACTACCTAGCCAAAAGCGATTAAATATTGTAGCATTGGGGCTGAGTTCAGCTTCACTCCATCTAATGAAGATAGAGCCAAAAGATAGGGCGACTACACCGACAAATAATGAGGCGAGCGCCATCGTCGTTTTATTGGATTCATTCATTAGGGGTGAAACAACTATAAAACATAAAAAATTATGATTGGCTGTGAAGCAACTGTGCTTCGTAGCGATTGAGAAGTCTTCTCTAGCAAATCCAGGAGCTAAATGCTGGTTTTAGTTTTTTTATATTTCTATTTTTGAAAAAGCATCCCTTTCATTAATTAACACCTATCTAATACTATGTCAAGCACTATTTTTTACATACTTTACGGATCTGTGGAGCCGGTTTCCAAATGAGGACGATCGGCAGTTCTACGTTTCTGTTAGCTATTTTGCCTGCTCCAGGATGGGGTGCATTGTTGCTTAACTTCGGCATTCTTGGTGTTGTCGTTATTGTTCTCTACCTACTGTTTGGTATTTTGCGGAGGGTTTTCCGTCAATTTACCTCCGACCTGGTGTTAGTTGCACTCAACGTCTCACAAACGCCGCTGACACTCATTGTGTTCGCGATCGGTTTCAAGCTGGCATTGCAGACGCTATCTATCGCTCCTACAATTTACATTACTTGGTTCCAGCGAGGCTTGACCGCTTTTCTTGTCCTTATCGCCACCTTTTGGGTGGTTCAATTGCTCACCGAGGTTGTGCCTTATGCTTTTAGCCAGTATGCCGCACGCTCCGAGGCAATGTGGGATGATGTTCTCACTCCGATACTACAAAATGTTCTCCCTTTAATTGTTTACTTGGTGGGTGGACTGCTGTTTCTCCAGGCATTCGGTGTTGACATCCAAGGTTTGTTAGTTGCCATCGGAGGAATCAGTTTTATCTTGGGGTTTGCGCTAAAAGACATTCTGGCAAACTTCTTCAGTGGGTTAGTCTTGCTCATCGATACACCGTTTCGCTTTGGGGATGTGATTGAGCTAGCCAACGGTAGAAGAGGCGTGATCAAACACATTGGGCTGCGATTAACCGAACTGTATCTCATTGACACGCACTCACAGATTTACATCCCCAATGCCGCGTTTGAAGGGCAGGAAATTATTAACCTCAGCCGTCCGACCAATCATTACTACTACACGATCGCCATTCCCATCAAAGCAGATGTTGCGCCGGCTCTAGCCATCTCCATGATGGAAAAAGTCGTGCTGGCGCACCCCGATACCATGGGCGAAATTGACAAGAAGTTAGAATTAGTTGACGAGTTTTATGGTTGCTCTATACCTGGGATAAAAGCGCAACAGAAGCGAGAAACGGGACGGCAACGCTTGTTAGCTGAGACTGAGGTGAATACTTTACTAGCTGAGATTGAAATGGGTTTGGCGCACCTAGCCGATCTCATCTCCCAATTAGAAAGGGGTGGATTAGATGTAGAGGAGCGGCGAACAGTGCAAGCATACTATCTGGAACTTTGTCAAAAGATTGGACTGGAATCAACAAAGTCCGATCGCCATGACCGTCGCAGACGCTTGCTCAGTGAAGCTACGGGAACAGTATCCGAGAGTACGTTGATTGGGCTGATACGCCGTTGGTATAAATACTGGTTGAAAGACCCTGACCTATTTCAAGAAGACCAGCAAACGTTGAAGCAAGAGTGGGAACAGAAGATTGATTTGTTGAAGATCAAAGTTAACAAGCTGTTATGGGCAATTAGTAATCCCAAAGGGTTAGACACGCGATTAGACGAATTGGTAGAACGCTTTCGCGAATGGTTGCGAGAAAACTTCAAGAGTTCACGCAATGAATGGCAAGACCCCAAAATCTGGATCAATGACTTGAAGGGAGATTACACGCGAGACACGCTGGTGCGGTTCTATGTCGATGACATCAAGTTGGAACATTGTGAACGGGGACAGCGGATTCTCAGCGAAATGCGGCGCGAGCTCGTCTGGCATTTGCGTCAGTCATATTTGTCTAATTGATTGTGAGAATGTCGGTCAATATTCTCAAGGCAGCTTCACGCTAGGTAGGGGTGAGAGCAACATTGCAGAAGCTGTTAGACATTCGCGATCGCAAACGTATTAAGGAGGCTTGCACGATCGCCGAAGAATACATCAAGGATTTGGAATCGGCTCTCATCAGCGGCAAATTCCTTCACGAGACATACCGTTTTGACCTTACGCTGGTTGATAAAGCTCCATACTTTTCGCCGGAGGAGGAGTTTGCCCGCAGCACCGTATTCGTGGAACTTGCATAAATATCACATTCTTTGCCTCACCTGACACAATCGGTTTAAACAGACATCTTGCATCATTGTCAATAAGTCTTTCAAGGATGGGCATCCTGCCGCCCCACAAGAAAATTCATCTTTTGTGGAACAGGCCGGAAAGCCTGTTCTTGAGATTGGTGCAAGATGTGAATTTAAGTAGACCTCTGGTCGCATTCTTAACACTCCCCTTCTCTTGTAAGATGATGTTAGCGAATCAGGGGTGATATCAAATCCGGCTAATTGCACTGACTTCCCTGATACCTCATGCGCCATGCCTCATATCCCCTGCCCACTTCCTTGTGTGGCTGATTAACCGGATTTGATATTATCAGACCCCGGACGGCTTCCATTTTCTCGTTTCTCGTTCCCAGACTCAGCCATATCTTAATTACTTAATTTTTATAAGTATGGTAAAATTCGACGAACATAAACTCAAAACATAAGTTGATAAATCAACAAAGGATAAGTGATAAATGTGACAAGCAAAATGAAAAAATTCTCTCAAAATCAAGCTTGGTAATCAAAGCCGGGTAAAAGACTTTCTCCTCACCGATCAATTTGTATCAAAAATTTTATCCCAGGTATCCCAAGAGCCTGATATAATGTCAATCTATCGTGATTTGTTTTCATCGGAAGGTAGCGAACTGTATGTCAAGCCAATATCGCTTTACTTTCCCCCAGAACAGATTAGCAAGCTGACTTTTGCTGATTGTGTATTAGCTGCACAAAACCGTAATGAATTGTGTATTGGCGTAATAATTAGTACCAGAGCCAAAGATAAAAATCAAAGCTTTGGTATTGATTTAATACCTTTGGATAACCAGTTAAATCTCACCTTAGATGATGGACTGATTACTTTAGCTGAGGATGAAACTTGATGGCGCTATCGATGTACAATGTACAATAGTTGCAATAATACGGAGCGATGAACTTTGGTCTGAGAGGGGGTATATAAAGTTAATCTAATTTTTTTCCTCATTTAGAAAATAGCTTGTTGAGTATACATACTTTGTGCAGTTCCTGTGAGTACAAGCTTAAGTTTTCTAACAACAGAACGAGATAAATTATGAGCATAGAATCTATCAAAGTTCAACAATATACAACCACCACAGCCGACTGGCGACTAACTCCTGGCTACTTGCATGAAGGCAGATCGGATTTTGAATCGGCACATATTTTGTTAGGTCGTTTTTTAGCCGATAGAACTTCAGAAGACCCGCTTTTGGAAAAAGAACTATTTGCCAGCGACGGCATTTTTGAGTGGGGACACGCCAAGCCTTTAGAAAAAGTGATTAATTCACAGTCAGACTTGGAGTTTCTACTGTTGCATCCCAATTTGTTACGCAACTGTATTACTATTATAGAACCTTGGGAACACGTAGGCGTTAACGCTAATGGCGAAGATGTTCGGGCTTCCAAAAATGTCGCATACATTGCTCAGAAAGTCGCCGATATGGACTCAGTATTACTACCTGTTTGGTCAACAGGAGTCCTCGATCCAGAAATAGTTGTTCCGGCAATTAACTCTGGTTATGCAGTGGTAGTCGAAGGTGGCCATCCATCGACATACGATGCCTCTACCTGGACAAGTCCGGCCTGTCCGCGAGAGGATATGTTTGCATTAGTGGAAAAATTATTGATCTCGCGATCGCCCACCAGTGCCCCGGCAATATTCATTTGTGTAGGACACCAGTTAGCTGCTGAATGTCACATCCGACTCATCCGGCGTGCAGTCAAACAAGTCCTCAATATGACATCTTTAGAACGCGATAAGGAGAGCAAAGCACTCAGATCGTTGCAAGGAGTCTGCCAGCGCATCGAAGCAATGGGCAAGACACTCGAAGTCAAAAAGCGTGATGGACGAGTTGTTGCTACAGGCTGGAATGACGAGCATTTTGCCGTGACGCGCAATGAATTAAAAGAAGTAGGCGATCGTGTGTTGTTGCCTTATCAGTCTCCCGACGGCGATGCTTTAGGTATTCCTTGGGAAATTATTCATGCTCATGATGTCACAGCCGACAGCCATGAAGGCGTGATTGACACAACAATTCAATATGAGGCAAGAGTGTCAATTTCGATGTTTCATTCCGATGAAGTCAACGAAGAAGCAATATTGTTTGCCAACTGGGCTTACCGCAGTATTCATGACGCTATTGTTCCCTATCGGCACATCATAGCTGGTAGCTCTCTGAGTTGGCTAATACAACTGCCCGACGCTATTGAAATTCTTTGTTCAACAGCAGAGGAAGATGGTGAAATAGTTACCGAATGTTCGGCAACCTGCATTAATTACAAAGACTTTGAAACTAAGAAAATTAGACGCTCGTTTACTTGCCAATTTCATCCAGAACTGCTCTCGGATTTGCGTGCGATCGGTAACAGTAAAGCTCCCTCCTATTCAACTTTGAAAAATGATGATGGTGTCCGCTTATTTGTCCGACTCCTGTATGCGGGAATGCAAGAGTAATGCTATTAGCTTGCGCCACGATTTGCGTGGCGCAGATACTACTTTGAGAAGTGAAGATGACAATTGAACTGAAACCATCACAGCAACAGATAGAGCAGACACCAGGTGCGATCGCGCAGCCACTCCAAGGGAGTATCGGACTAACTTCATTATTTCTGGCGATCCTTGCCTTATCCTTTGCCGCCATCTTCATCAGATTGAGCGAACGGGAGCTGGGTCCGGTTGCGACAGTATTCAATCGCTTCTGGGTAGCCACTATCATTTTAGGATTAGGGAAGGTGTTCGAGACCTTTAGGGAAAGACACTTCCACGACTCCTTGCTCGAAAAGGAGCATTACACAGTCAGCGATGTAGTCTTGTTGCTAGTAATGAGTTGTTTGTTCTCAGGCACATTAATAACCTGGGCTTGGTCACTCACCCAGACAAGTGTGGCTAACTCTAATCTGCTGCATAACGTAACCCCGCTGTTCACGACTCTGATGGGATGGCTGTTTCTCAGTCAATGTTTTGAGGGCAGATTCCTCATTGGCATGGTAATCGCCATCAGCGGATCAATCTTAATTGGACTGGGCGATTTGCAGGTAGCGAGTGATAACTTCACAGGTGACTCGCTGGCCCTACTATCTGCTGTCTTTTCTGCAGCCAATCTGCTGACTGTAGAAAAACTTCGAGCCAAGTTTTCAGCAACAACCATACTTTTGTGGTGTTCCTGCTGCGGGGCACTGTTAACTTTCCCCATCGTTCTGCTAACGGAAGATGTACTTTTTCCCTATTCCTGGGCTGGCTGGTTAACAATAATTGCCCAAGCCTTGGTCTGCCAAGTTTTGGGTCAAAGTCTTCAGGCTTATAACCTCAAAGGATTTTCTTCTGGGTTCGTTGCCGTGTTCTTGCTGCTCGATCCGGTGATTACTGCTATACTTGCTTGGATAATTTTTTCAGAACAGTTAAGTCCTCTGAACTGGTTGGCTTTTTCTATAGTTTTGGCAGGCATATACATCGCCAAGCCTAGTCAAGGAGCCGAAAAAGTTACCCCTTTTGGAAATTAAAAGTCAAAAAATATTTTTTCTGTGTTTAAGTAATGGAGGTTTTTAGTCAGGGTAAGCTCATCTAATTTGGTATAAATTGTACTTGACAATGAGTCAAATAAGTGAGATGACAGCAATGTCACCCATAAAATATTTAGGAATACACTTTATGTCTCAGGGTTTTGAGAGCAAATCTACCTCTGCCAAAAAAAGCTCTCTTCCTCAACTACCGCTTCGGGAAGTAGCAGAGATTCAATATATTCAACGCCCGTTTAGTCGCACATTTTGCAGATATTAAAGACCCCAGAGTCGAGCGAACTAAGAAACATCAACTCACCGAGATCCTAGCGATCGCAATTTTTGCTATCATCGCCGGAGCGCAAGGGTGGGAAGACATTGAGAATTATGGCATTAGTAAAAAAGGCGTTGCTTAATCAGCGTATGAAAAAAATAACTTATAAATCCCGAAGTTTTGTGGATGCTGGTTTCTATGACTTGCATATTTAGGCTTTCATACCCTAAATCAGCAACGCCCCAACGAGACTTTTGTCAAGTTCCCGGAATCTCGATCGAAGATGGGACGCTTGATTCCTAACTCCTAACTAATCACTGCTGACTAACTAATGCAAAAACTTGCGAACTTGATATTCGCGACTTTCGGCGATCGCAATTTGCAAATCGCCCATTTGGGCATCCAACTCATCTATTGTGCTTTGCGGAACCGACTTCCACTGCTCCCTAGTCTCCCAGCGAATCAACATCACCACCTCATTTTCCACCGCATCCACCCAAATTTCTTTGCCCAAATAACCTGGGAAATTTCTTAGTCCGGCCGTCCAAACTTCTTCATCTCGCCGAATAAACGCCTCCCACTTTTCGGGAGGTACTTTAAATCTCAGCCACTCAATTATCATATTATTTTCCCATTTTTAATCACTCGATTTTAGATTTTATGTTTTAGATTTTAGCATTGACTCTAAAACCGCACTCTGGGCGTTTAAACAGGCGTTACTAAAAAAATGTTGGACGCGCGAATTATAGCGGTAAGGTGTGCCGAAGAACACCTACATACAGAAGTTCTGCCTCCAAGACTGTTCAACTAAAATCTCAAGTTTTTTGCTCTGGGTGACTTTGGGCGAGAGCTTGTCTCCAGCTTTGGGTGAAGTCAATTAATCGTTGCCGATCGCAATTTTAATTATCAACTCAGTTCCCTGTCCCGGACGCGAAACACAGTGCAACTTACCGCCGTGCTTTTCTACTACTAAATGTTGGGATATTGCTAGACCCAAACCTGTGCTAGTGTCCGGACATTTAGTGGTAAATAAAGGGTCAAAGATGCAGCCGAGGACTTCTTCAGTCATGCCAGGGCCGTTGTCGCTAATCGCGATCGCAACTTCCTTTCCCTCTACCACGGAGGTCCGAATCCGAATTTCGGGATTGAACATTTCAGATGCCGGCCTGACCGAAGACAAGAAAGATTTATTTGGCATTTTACCAGGCTTTTCGGAATTTCTCCCCCCTTCTTCTAAAGCGTCGATCGCATTTGTCAACAAGTGCATGAACACTTGGTTTAAGTGTCCCGCATAGCAGCGGACTCGCGGCAAATCCCCGTATTCTTTAACTAGAGATATCCCCGGGCGTCCCCCTTTAGCTTGCAGGCGATTTTGCAAGATCAGCAAAGTGCTGTCCAAACCTTCGTGGATATCTGCCGGCTTCATTTGGGCTTCGTCGGTACGCGAGAACAACCGGAGCGATCGCACGACATCCCGAATCCTTTCGGAACCGACTTTCATTGAATTTAACAATTTTGGCAAGTCTTTTTTAATAAATTCTAAGTCTAATTCGTCCATCAGATATTGAATTTCCGGCACGGGATGGGGATAATACTTTTGGTAAAGGTCGATCGATCGCAGCAGTTCTTGAATGTAGCCCGTGGCGTGGCTGACATTGCCGGAAATAAAACTAACTGGATTGTTAATTTCGTGGGCTATTCCTGCTACTAACTGCCCCAGAGAAGACATTTTTTCTGTTTGAATCAGTTGAGTTTGAGTTCGCTGCAAAATTAACAGCGTCTGCTCTAATTTCGCCGCTTGCTGCCGCAGGCGTTCTTCTGATTCTTGCAAAGCCAAAAGAGAGTGTTTGCTTGCTGTAATATCTACTCCCACAAATACCGCAGCCGCACTGTTATGGTATTTTTGAGCGACAATTAAATAAGTTTTATTTTCTCCTCGGATGCTCGCTGTTACTTCCTGAGATGTCTTCTTTTCAGGGTTGGCAAAGAAATCGTATACTAAATCGTTAAATTTGGGACTTGTCTCTAAAAAACCTACTTTTTGACCGGCAAATAGTTCGGCAGGCATTTTGTAAGCGCTAGCTAAATGTCGGTTTACTCCCAAGTAGCGCAAATCGGAACTTACCCACGAAACTAATCCCGGCACGGCGTCCAAAACAGCTTGAAGTTGCTCTTTCGCCTCTACAAGCCCTGATTCTGCTACTTGGCGAGCGGAAATGTCGCGGGCGATCGCGCAGCGGTATTCGCAGCCGCCGTATTCTAAATAATTGACTTTAACTTCGACGGGAAAATGGGCACCGTCTTTGGTTGTATAACTGGTTTCAAAAGTGAGGTTGGTTTGCTGCTTGAGTTGCTCCCAGTGTTCTGGCCAATCCGATGCTGACAACTGCGAATCGATGTCGCTCACCCTCAGGTTAAGCAGTTCCGATTCCGAGTAGCCGAAAAGATGGCAAGCAGCTTTGTTCGCATAACAAATTTCACCGTCGGAGGTAGTAAAAAAGATTGTATCAGCAGCATTTTCGAGGGCAATTTGAGTTAGTTGCGGTATTGTTTCTAACTGCTTGCTTTTGGCCTCAGACTGAAATTTATTATAGCCATGTGTTTGAGCGAGATCCTCAGCTATCTCAGAGGCCAACAGGATCAAACCGCCGATCGCACCTTCGTTATTTTTCCAAGGTTGAAATATCCATTTTACCGACGCGCTGAAAGAACCGCCTGCGATTTTTCCTGATACAGATGCGATCGGTTGCCCTGTCACAAACTCGCTGTATTTCAAAACTCCGGTCAAACAAGCCTGGGCGTTTTGCTCCCAATATCCCGGGAGATTCGGGAACAGTTCCCAATGAGATCGGCCGATCGCCTCCCCGCGGCCAATCCCGCAATCTGTTTCCCAGCGACGAGAAACCGACAGATAGCGCATTTCACAATCTACCATTGCCACGGCGTCGGCGGAGCGCTCAACAAACCGCCGAAATCTGTCTTTACTATCGGACACGGCTGCCTCTAGGGGTTGTTGGGCGAGCGGGACAGTCCCGTCGGCGTACTTTCCCAGTCCCTGACTTTTTTGCTGAACTGGCTTAGTTTGCACGGTTTGGGATTTCCTCCATAGCTGTCTAGTTTGAAAAATTCTGTTTGAGACCAAAAATGCTGTGTTTCCCTGATTGGCTCTCTAGGACGATCCCCTTAGAGGGTATCACCCATCAGTGATATCATTTTTGATGGGGATATGTCTATAGGCATTACTGTCAACTTAAGAGCAAATCTAGTGTCCGAGTGCTGTTTGACGATTAGCCACAGATCGGCGGAGCGCCCCCGAATACTCGCAGGAGACTGGAGTTCTCTCTTGCGTCCCCCGACTATTCGGGGGCGCAAGAGGGGAACGAGACTAGGCAAAAACGAGATAGACAAAGGGTTTTAGGGGATAGTTGACACCAATAGTCTATAGGTAGTCAAGAAATTTTTCCCCAAACTTGGAGATTGAGAAGATTTCCTGGTAATTGTTCGGTATTTTATACAATTTCCCAAAAGAATGCAACTGTAGGCCTGCGATCGAAACCTTGAGCTTCATCAGTCATTCCCCATTCTTTAATTGAAAATCGAAAATGGAACATGGTATGAGATCGTGTAGCCAGTGCGATCGCCCAGATAGCTTGAGAATTTAAGAGACCGCTCAAACAAATTTGTGCGTAAATTCACTGGTAAAATCCACTCTCCCTTTGCGTAACATTGCAGGATCTAATCTTTCAGTAGTGTTGCAAGTCATCAAAACTACGAGCTTTTGTCCAAATTGAATCCCGTTATCGTCGATGACACTTTGATACAAAGTTCCATCCAGCAAACTCAAAATGTGTTCAGTTTTGTTAGTGCGTTGACCCTCTGCGGTCGATCGATCTTGAGCCAAATTATCAGCCTCATTGATAATAATACAAATCCGCTCTAAATAACTCGGAGGCACAAAATTTTCCACAGCATCGTGGTCTAAGATAAAAATTACATAACCCAGCGGCACTAAAATTTCCTTTGCTACCGCTTGCGTCCAAGCAGTTTTGCCCGTCCCCGGTTCGCCGCTGACCAAAACAGCCAACTGATTTTGATCCAGAATTGCTTGCTGAACTGTATCGGTAAAACTTTGAACCTCCGCAGAAAACGTCCGAATGGGGAACTGGCTGTGAACCTGTCCGACGCGGCTTTTGTACCCGCCCAGAATCACCGCTAAATTGTAAGTTGCCTTGCTAACGAGCGGCGCAATATCTTGGGAAATCAGAGTGTAGCAGCGTCTTCCCCTGTCGTAGCTGTCAATTTGCAGCCAACAGCCTAATCGGGCCCAATAAGCATAAACAGTACCCAAAACTTCCAAGCGTTCCCAGCTAATAAAGCGCTCCGGGGAATAAGAAAAATGTCGCTCCATAAAAGACTGGGTGATCGCATCCGGTTTTCCCAGCAAATCCAGAACTTTGAAAAGAGTAATTTCTTGGAGTTTGTTGAGAACGTAGTCAATGGGAATGCTAGCGCGGCTGACCAATTGTACCACCGGCGTTTCGGTAACTAAAACGTCTTTGTAGCGGTAATCCGGGTAAACTGGCTGCGGAGTAATGTAATCCCAAAACTCATCAATTTCGTAGCGAGTATTTTCCGAGAATACATTTAAAATATTTGCCCACCAGGTATATTGATGTCGTCCCATTGCATCGGCAATGTCGCTAGCTGCACCTAAAGTTTTTTGAGCTAGTTCTAAGGGGTCGCTAGACGCTAAGTGTAGCAGGTGATCCCAATCAAATTGACGGTAAAAAGGTCGCCACCCAGAGCCGAGAAGCCCTCGATTTTGAGGATTGTTTTGATTGAAATTGTTGTCGCGATCGCCCATATCTGCCGCACTCATTTTGCAAAACTCCTACTTACTCTTATGTTAAAACATTTTTTGTACATTTTATACAAAAAACCGGAAATTTATCAACTTATTTTGAGATAATTGGGTGGCACAAAATCTACTAGCCAAACTTTGTTAGCTGAGCAGTAAAATGTATGGCCGTCGCGTTGCATTGCTGCGGCATCTACAGTAAAGATAGCCGGGATGCCATGTCTTCCACCTACTTGGCGCGCCGTCGGGATATCTACCGACAAATGAACATGATGCCGCGACATTTTCCTAATTCCTTGACTGAGAATAGACTCGACGGCAGTGCTGCCTGTTCCGTGGTATAAAATATCCGGGGGAAGCGCGGGTTCTAACTGCAAGTCAACCTCTACGCTGTGTCCTTGGTTGGCACGAATTAGAGTGCCTGTGGAGTTGAATGAAAAGCGTTTTTTGTCGTTTTGCACGACTACTTCCTTGAGTTCTGCAAGCTGAACAGGGAAGTTATTTTTTTGGCACGCAGCGAGGAGTTCGCTAACAGGAACCCAGCCGCCTGGAGCGAGTTGAATGCCGATGCGATCCGGAGCGTGTCGCAAATGTCGGCTGAGGTATTTGCTAATTTTGACTAAGCGTGAATTATTCATTTGGTTTTTTCAAATAAAGTCTTTTTTTCTCATATATACAGCAGATTCCAGGCAAATAGAGTACACCTTAATCCCAAGCACTTACCAAAATGGTTGACAAACCCTTGCAACCGTACTCCATAAACCTGGAAATTGCTGTATATTTACCAGCTTCTAAATCTGTGGCTAACTGTTCCAACCATTCTCGCCAACTTTTAGTAATAAAGCCTCTGTAACCATCATCGTGGCACATAAAAATAATTTGCCCAACTTGACCTCCTAGTGCTGGATCTAAATCCAAACAAAGACTGTCGCCGCTGAGGTCGGAAGCGATCGGAATCCATTTAGGATTCCACCATAATTCTGTCCGAATCAGTCCATCTGAAGCGCAGCCATAATCATTGCCATCTTCCTCATTAAAGTCGCCTGTATCCAGTAATTTTTTCCAAGAATTCCACTCTCTTATCATTCCTTCTAAACAAAGAAAGTGCCCGTACGGCATTACTGAATAGCTCTCTTCAAACTGACCGTTATGAATGCGGTAAGATGATTTTACATCTTCAGGAAACTCGATTTCTAAAAATTGTTCGGCTGCTTTTATAGCTTCAGGGGTTGCTCCCGGTTGCAGATTGTTCAGGATTTCTGGCGCATTAGCGGCAAGCCAAGAGTCAATGCGATTCCAGATGGTTTTCATGATAGTGAAACGTTAATTTATAGCATATTTAGATACTAAATTCGCTCCGTTAAGATTTTTGTCGCAATCGCAGATTTATCCTAAGGCAGCCTAACCCAGTTGCATTCACTTCTTAACTCCGCCAAAAATAGCAAAATTCAGGTAGCGCCAGTGACATCCGGCGTCTGCAAAACCAGCTTCTGCCAGCCACTTAGTCTGCTCTTCCACAGAGGAGGGAATATCTTCTTCTAAATATTTTTGGAACCAGGCTGCATCGTCTTCTCCGTTAGCTTTCATGTACTGCCGCCACAACTGTTCGTATTGCTCAGTCAGCCGGGGAGTAGCACCTGTGACAATATCTCGAATTAGCAAGATTCCCCCTGGATTCATGGAGTGGAAAAGTTTCTGAAATAGCTGTCGTTTACCTGCGCTGTGGAGGTGGTGGATTGCCAACCCAGAAACTACCAAATCGTAGCCGCTGCCGAAATCGTCTTCGGCAAAGTTTCCTTGCTGCAAGGTCAGCCTTTCTCGGAAAGCGGACAAGTTAGTTTGGCAAATTTTTAGCATATTTTCCGCTATATCAAAGGCGAGGACAGTTGCCCGAGGAAATGCTGACAAAATCACAGCCGACAGTATGCCAGTTCCCGCGCCTAAATCCAGAACTTTTATGTTAGCATTAGTTTCAGAAACGAGTAACTGCAATATTAGCTCGTGTTGCTCGCGATACTGCGGAATGAGGCGAGGAATTAAGCCGTCATAATTAAATGCTCTTTCTTCAAATTGCTCGCGTACAGCGTCTAAATTCACAGACTATTTTTCTCAAAATGTTAATAGTTGAGTGCGTCAATAGTGCGTCAATACACTTTGACTGCTCTCGTTTGAGGGTATACTACATTTTATAATACAAATAATATACAGACCTGTCAAGATCTAGAAGGAATTAATTTAACAGAAGTTGCGGACGATCGCCAGACACGGACTTTATTCGCCAAAACCCGCCAATGATTTGGGAACTGTCTAGCCCTGCATATATATCTGCTGGAGAGGATATGAGGTCAAAAGCCACAAACCCGAAAGCCTGCGCAAGAGGAGACTTTGCGCCAGATCCGAGGAGTAATTGTGAGCAAAAAATTGACGCTTATGATACCAGTTTAAAACAAGAATGCAACTTGAGGCTCGCGATCGACACCCTAAATTTCTCCGTAATTCCCCCTCGTAAAAGATAAAAGATCGAACATCAAAGCAAATTAGCCAGCAGCCGATGGTCGGCTAGATATCAGAAAATCAGTCCTCAGATTGACAAAGTTTAGCCAACTATCAACAAAAATTGAGGTGACTCCCGAGTGGATGTGGTACCTGCCAAATTTTCAGGAAGATGTAGAGATACAAAATATTACACCCGCCGGCGCGGGAAGCAAAATAGTGATAATGAATCAGGATGCGAGTAGATTAGGTGTCAGCCGTCAGGGGAAAATAGAAGCAATGGAAATCCAACAACGGAGCAAGGATAAGACCGATCGCCAGCAACCGGACACGACCGATCGCCCAGGCAAAATTTCTACGGTAAAAGAACTAGATTCGTCGCTGCAAGAATGTTTAGATTTTAAGGGGGCGATCAACAGATCGGCACTTGCGGTGAGGACGAACGCGCGAGGAATTATCACCTACGTCAGCGATCGAGTTTGCTCAATGTCCAACTATTCGCGCGGAGAATTGATCGGCAGCCACTTTGGCATCCTCCATTCGGAATATAAGTCTTCGGAATTAATCAAAAATATGCTGTCAACAGTTGCCAAAGGTGAAGTTTGGCAAGGAGACATTAAGAATACAACCAAGAATGGAAGTGATTATTGGGTGTACGCAGCAGTAGTTCCGCTGTGGGGCTGCAAGGGAAAACCCTGTCAGTATTTGGCGATCGGATTCGACATCACCGATCGCAAAGCCGTTGAAGCAGCCCAAGCCGAAGCAAACCGGGCAAAAGACGAATTTCTGGCGATCGCCTCCCACGAACTGCGATCGCCCCTGAGCGCGATTTTGGGATGGGTGCAGCTAGCTCGATCGCGCCATTTAAACGAAGCCACCACCAGCCGCGCTTTGGAAATCATCGAGCGCAACGCCAAATTACAAAACCGGCAAATAGACAATCTCCTCGACCTCTCGCGGCTGCTGCGGGGGAAAGTGTGCCTGAACATCGGCCGAGTTCACCTCCCGTCTATCATAGAATCTGCGCTCGGCACCCTCCGCCCCGCCGCCGATGCCAAAAACATCCGCGTAGAAACACATTTTGACCCCGCCGTCAGCTACGTTTTGGCAGATGCAGAACGCTTGCAGCAAGTAGTTTGGAACCTCCTTACCAACGCCATCAAATTCACCCCTGAATCGGCACGAAACCCAGTTCAAGTGCGGACCGAGCCTACTGCGTCGGGCGTCTTGATTCGCGTCAGCGACAGCGGTTGCGGGATCGATCCCAAATTTCTGCCACACATCTTTGACTACTTCCGCCCCGCAGAGAGCTTCCAGACCAAGGAACAGCACCGGCTTGGTCTGGGGCTCTCAATTGTGCGGCAGTTGGTGGAACTGCACGGGGGAAGTGTTTGGGCTTCGAGTCCCGGCCTCGGTCAGGGGGCGACCTTTGGGGTGCTGCTACCGATTGCCAAGAAAAATGCACCCGACGATCGCACTGCTGCGATCGCCCAAATGGAAAGCAGACCTGGATCGGTCTCCAAACCCCTAGCGGGAAAGCAAGTCCTGGTGGTGGAAAGCACCGCCGAGATCCGGCAATTTCTCAAAACTGGTCTCGAAGCATTTGGAGCCAAGGTAATAGCAGTGGGTAGCGCCGGCGAAGCGATGGCCGAGTTGCAACAGTCGCGGCCCGACGTGTTGGTGAGCGATATGACCGTTTCCGGAGCCGACGGCTGCGATTTGATCCGCCGCATCAGAGCAATGGAAATGTCCGAGCACAGGGAACTGCTGCCGGCCGTGGCGCTGACGGGAGGCATCCACGAAGAAGATTCGGCATCGGCGCTGGAGGCGGGCTTTCAGAGGCATTTGTCGAAGCCGGTGGAAGCGAATCAGTTGGTGAGCGCGATCGCCCAATTGGCAGGACTGACTGGATTCGGCTCAGGAGAGTGGGGTACGGGAAATAGCGGGGCGATCGCACCCCACACCCCGCTGCCGGAACATCACAGTTTTGACGACAAAAATAATGGCGAAGAATTAACACCAGACAGCAGAGAATTACCGCTGTTGCTGGTAGTAGAAGACAACGATTTTCTGCAGGCTTACCTCCAAACTTTATTAACTCCGTACTATAGAGTCGCCCTGGCGAGTGACGGGGTTGAAGGTTTAGAAAAAGCAAAAACTTTGCAGCCAAATTTGATTGTGAGCGACCAAATCATGCCGAGACAAAACGGACTAGATTTGCTCAAGGAGATTCGCAGTACGCCAGAATTGAAATCGACTCCGGTAATCTTTTTGACAGCGCGATCGGGGATGGAAGCTCGGATCGAAAGTTTGGATGCGGGTGCTGACGATTATATTGCAAAGCCTTTTGACGAGAGGGAATTGCTGGCGAGGGTGAGAAATTTGTTGCGATCGCACTCAGCCGAACAGCAGTTGGCGGTTCTCAACCGTCAGTTGCAGCAGCAGAAACAGCAGTTGGAAACTGTGAATCGAGCCTTGCAGTATTTAGCAACTTACGACAGTTTGACTGAGGTAAGAAACCGCCACTCTTTTAATGAATACCTCGATACTGAATGGCGGCGTTTGGCGAGGGAAGAAGCACCGCTGTCTTTGATTATGTGCGACATCGATTATTTCAAACTTTACAACGACACTTACGGGCACCAAGCGGGGGATGAATGTTTGCGGCAAGTGGCGGCGGTTCTGCAGCGTTCGGTAAAGCGATCTGCCGATTTAGTAGCGCGTTACGGTGGAGAAGAATTTGTAGTAGTTTTGCCGAATACGGATATTCAAGGTGCGGCTTGCGTAGCTGAAATGATCGCACAACAGGTGCGGGGTTTGCAGATAGCTCACGCTAAGTCTGCTGTCAGCGAATACGTGACCCTGAGTTTGGGTGTAGCTTGCTGCATTCCGGCGCCGATGTCGCAGCCGGGGACGCTAATTGCGATCGCCGACGAGTCGCTTTATCGGGCGAAAGAATCAGGGCGCGATCGGGTTTCGGTTGCTTCATTTGAAGGATAATATAATAGTTAAATCAACTTGTATGGTGCGTCTGACATCGATCGTTTCGATTTAAACAGGTTTTTTGGATGTCACGCACTATACCAATGTGCTTGCAAAAGTGTGCGAATTTAAATTGCTATAAAATAGTTAAAAGAGGTCGTGCCATGACAGCAACATTAGACAAGCCAAAAGACCAGCGCCTAATTCACTCCGGGATTGATTGGCCACAATTCAAGCTAATCGAGCAGGGGTTTTCTGACACCCCCGGCATCCGACTTTTTTATTTCAAAGGTGAGGTAGAAATCTTGGCAGTTTCGCCAGAACATGAAGTCTTCAGCGGTGTCGTCGCCCTGTTGCTGGGTACGTATTTTTTAGAAAAAGAAATCGATTTTACTCCCACAGGAAGCTTTACCCAGGAAAAAGAAAGAAAAGCATCCGCACAAGCAGACCAATCTTACTTAATTGGCGGACCATCCGGAGGCATTGCAGACCTCTCGATCGAAGTTGTATTTACTAGCGGCAGCGAGAGCAAGTTGAATCGCTACCAAGCCTTGGGAGTGCCGGAAGTTTGGTTTTGGGAGGATGGAGTATTTGGCCTGTATCATTTGCGATCGCACGGTTATGAAAAAATTGAGCAAAGCGAAGTTCTGCCCGGTTTAGACATCAACCTGCTGTCTCGCTGCTTGCTGATGGCTTCTAAGGTTGAAGCAGTTAAGGAATTTCGGCGCGGGATTTCTGCGGTTTAGAGGAAAAGTGGCTTGGGCGATCGCTCCCCCATTTATAAATATATTGTTAGGATACAATACTCACCTTTATATTCTTTCATTTGCTGGCGCATAGCTGCTTCAATTTTAGGATAAAAATCAGAATTTTCCACTTTTGTTATGATTGAATGCGAGCGCTTTTTCCGCCTGTCTAATTAGGCATATCGTGCAGCTTGGTTGCGGCTATTTTTAAGGAAATAAAGCTTCAATGCTGTATCGAACTTTGCAGTATAATCTACTTGCATAATTTAAAAAAACTCCCCATTTGGAGGAATTTTAACATCAATCTCTTCCTCCGACCCAACCAATACAAATAAGTTGTAGGTTCTCTCGTCAACAAAGATGATGTGAATAGGTTGCAATGCCAAATAGGTCAAGTAATAACTGCTTCGATAAATTAACCACAATATTTGTAGGGATGGCTTTCACCAACAATCTTTCATTAATATCGACAATATCTATCAAGCCGCCCTCACCCAGGCTAGAAACTCGCCTCTATTATCGCATTTCTGTTTGCGATCGCACTTTCACACTCCAAGATAACGTCTGTCAGTGCAGCAAAGAGTTATTGAACTTGGTTTGTGGCTCTTGACACCAGTGTATTACGAATGTAGTATATAGTTGCGGTAGAAAAGCTCGATCGACCGACACCAGCAAACAAAAATTAGAAAAAACCTATGCAACCCATCCGACAAGGCGACGTAATTCTCACCCCCGTACCGAAAATCCAAGGAGAAAAAAAATCTCACCTAACTCTCGCCGAAGGTGAAGTCACCGGACATTCTCACCAGATTATTGAGGGACAAGCTGAACTTTACGAAAAAGACGGCACTTTGTACTTGCGGGTGCTTTCACCGACAGCTTTATTGAGCCACGAAGAACACCATGCGATCGCAATTCCCGAAGGTAATTGGATGGTGCGAATTCAGCGGGAATATGAGCCCCAAGGTTGGAGGTATGTCGCAGACTAAGGTTAAAAAACTAACGCCTGAACAAGCAGCTTTGATTCCAGTTTATCGGGAAAAGTGGAGAGCGATCGCGCTTTCTACTGGCCCGATAAATCGCTCGCAAGCTGCGGAAACAATAAAATCGGCTTACAGTGCGATCGGCCTAAAAGCACCGGAAATCATTTTTGTCGATCGCCCCTACGAAGCTGCCGATATAATCGTCAGTCGATTGGACAATCCCAGCAGCGAACTGCGGAGCGAATTTGAGAGAAAACTTCGCAGCCAGCTAGAAAAACAACTGCGACGTTATTGGCGGGGCCAACTCGAAAGCGAACTGCAACACCAACTGCAAACTCAACTGGAAGCTCGACTTTATACTCAACTGCAAACGCCATTGTGGGAGGCGCAGCGCGAGGATTTAGTCCGTGAAATAGCCAGCAAATTGCCATCGCAACAATCGATCGATCCGTGGACTGGAGAAATCAACTGGCAGACACAGGGAATTACTTACGATCGCATTTGTCAAGAATTAGAGGTGACAGAATTAGATAGTTGGCAGGAATACACTCTATTAAGCATCGAGTTTGACGATGATTTTGATAACGCGGGTAATGCAAAGCCTGTTTATTTGTTAAAAATGACTTGTCCGAGCACGGGACACATTCATGCGTTGCGAGTGCCGCCTGATGTGCGATCGGCTAAAGAAGCAATTCGCTGGGTAAATTGGGATATTGATCCAGAGGATTTTTCCGTGCAAACCTGAGTAATACCAATTTTAAAAAGTCTTGCTACAATCATCAGTCTTATACCAATTGTTAAAAGTCACAGAGCCCCGCGCCGGACTTAGGATCAGGCGTTTCCCTAGCCGATCGTCTGTACTTTACTCAACTGAAAACGGCTATTTTGACAAAAACCTTAATTCATCAAACAGTAATAACATCCCCGCATTGTGCCAGTTCAAAGGGTGGAATGCACAAACCCTCGATCGCCCAAAAACGGTTAATAACATGAAGAAGAAGCCCACCCTCGGATCGAAGGTGGGCTCTGTTCATGCCAGCTTACCGACAGCTAGGCAATCGGGTCTCTTCGCTGGTAGACGTAAAAGCTCAGAAAAAGATCCGAACGTCCGAAAAAACTTATCGCCCACCATTAAGCTTCAGTTTACCCAACCGGATCGGGAAAATTGCGCCTGCAGCGCTGTTCCCCTGACATCGGGGAACACTGGGGCTTCAACTTTTCAATAGACTCCTACAAAAAAGCGCGTCTTGGGCCGGCAGGATGCCCAACCCCTCCTCCCCACCAGAATTAAAATTGTTCGATAAGTCTCATATTCTCCTGTTTAACTTTGATTTCTCAACCGATTAGGCATCGTGATCGTGTGCAAAGCGACGGAACAGGAAATCTAGGGCGTAGTTCCGCAAATTGTAGTATTCCGGATCTTCCATCATTTGAACCCGATCGCGCGGACGCGGAAAAGGAATCTCCAGAACCTCGCCAATTGTCGCCGACGGGCCGTTAGTCATCATCACCAGTCGATCGGCCAAAAACAGCGCTTCATCAATATCGTGAGTAATCATCAACACCGTACAGCGGTGATCGTTCCAGATTTTCAGCAACTCTTCTTGCAATTCCTCCTTAGTAATTGCGTCCAGAGCACCAAAAGGTTCGTCTAAAATCAGCACTTTCGGGCGAATTGCCAAGGCGCGGGCGATCGAAACCCGCTGCTTCATCCCCCCCGAAATTTGCGGCGGTCTTTTCTCAGCAGCTTCTGTCAATCCCACCATCGCCAAATGCTCTTTGACGATCGCATTTTTTTCGACCTTCGACTTATTCGGAAATACAGCATTAACCGCCAGGTAAACATTTTCAAACACCGTCCGCCAAGGCAGCAAAGCGTAACCCTGAAACACCACCATGCGATCGGGGCCCGGCTTCGTAATCGGCTGCCCGTTAATCGACACAGTGCCCTGGCTGGGATGGCTAAAACCCGACACCATATTTAACAGTGTTGATTTGCCGCAGCCCGAGTGTCCGATCAGAGTAATAAACTCTCCCTCAGCTACATTCAGATTGACGTTTTCTAAAGCCCTGTAACCGTTTGGATATTCTTTGTAAACATTGTCCATCACCAAAAAAGGTTGGCGGCGGCCTTTTCCCCGCTGGATTTGAGTTTTGGTGTTCGTCTCGTTTTTAGTGGTGTTGAGCATGGATTTAGGAAATTGTGAGTGGGTGATTCGCAAAGAAAGAAGGAAGTTCGGCAACGAGCAATGTACGGGATTTAACGGATGTAACGGAGGTCATGAAGAGGGAATTGCTCATTAGCAATTAACAGCTAAAAACCAAAAACTAACAATTAGCAATTCCCTTGTTTTTATCCAACTAAAAACTGCTCTAAGCAGCTCTGCGGCCGGAATCGAGTACAACTTCCGCCATCGTGAAATCGCGTTTAATCGCCAGATTGTTGAGATAGCCGATCGGATCGTCAGCATTAAACACCGAGCCGTCAAACAAGCTGAGAGAACCGCGAGTGTAATTAATATCAGCCATCCCCAGCTCTCGCGCCGCCGTGCTGAACGCACCGACTCGCACCACCCGTTCCAGAATTTCCACCCAGTTGCGCGGGAACACAGTATCGCCCCAGCGCGCCATCTGCACCATGTGCCAGAGTTGTTCGGTCCGGCTTGGGCGATTCACCCCCTCTCCAGAAAACAAGTGGTGGGCGTATTCCCGCATCGGAGTATCGAGGTTGCAAGCAAAAGAGTTCGGGTCGCCGAGTTGGATGTAATTTTTGTCGGTGGCGACGTACTCCCTTCCCGCGACAATTTCCGAAACCTCTTGGGCGTGATTGGGATCGGCGCAATAGTTGCAAGCTTCCAGCAAAGCTTTGACTAGAGCAATGTGAGTGTTGGGATAAGCATTTGCCCAGTCTTCCCGAACGCCGAGAATTTTCCCGGGGTGTCCGGGCCACAGTTCCAAATCTGTCGCCACCGTAAAGCCTACTCCTTCCATCGATGCCCGCAAGTTCCAAGGTTCGCCGACGCAGAAACCGTCAATAGTGCCGCCCTGCAAGTCAACGATCATCTGAGCCGGTGGGATATTTTTCAGCAACACATCGCGATCGGGGTCAATGCCGCCGGAAGCCAGCCAGTAACGCAGCAACAGGTTGTGCATCGAAGAAGGGTGAACGATCGCCATACGGTGCGTTTGCGCGGGCGTTCTCTGGAGCATTTTTTTAAAGTCTGCCAGAGTGTAGATCCCTTGGTCGTAAAAGCGCCTCGCGAGGGTAATTCCGTTGCCATTGCGGCTCATGGTGAGGGCTGTAACCGTCGGAATCGGCTTCTCTTGGTGGCCCCCCAAGCTCAACCACAGCGCCATTCCAGAGGGCATTTGAGCTGCGTCTAAGTAACCTGCGGCGATGCCGTCTACGATGCCGCGCCAGCTTGTTTCCCGCACGAGGTGGACTTCATCGAGGCCGTGCTTGGCAAAAAAGCCTTTTTCTTTAGCAACAGCGAGGGGAGCGCAGGCTGCGAGGGGGACGAAGCCGAGTTCGAGGTTGACTTTTTCTAAGCCGTGACGGGCGATCGCGGGTACTTTCCGCGCCCGCAGTTTTTTGACGCGCTTCTGCTGGTTGAGGAAGTAAATCATTTCGCTACGTAGAGCGTAGTAGCTGGGGTGTGAGACTACTTCCATCCGTTTGCGGGGGCGGGGGATGTCTACTTCGAGAATGCCGCCAATCTTCGATTCTGGGCCGTTGGTGAGCATGACGATGCGATCGCTCAGCAACACGGCCTCATCCACATCGTGCGTTACCATCAGGGCGCTGATTTCGTACTCTTGGCAAATTTCCATCAACTTTTCTTGCAAGTTGCCGCGAGTCAAAGCATCCAAAGCGCCGAAGGGTTCGTCTAAGAGTAACAGTTTGGGGCGCAGGGCCAGAGCACGGGCGATCGCCACGCGCTGTTTTTGTCCGCCCGACAGCAGTGCGGGTTGCTTCTCGGCGTGGGCCGTCAAGCCCACCATATCGATGTGTTTTTGAATGATTTCGAGGCGTTCGGCTTTGGGTAAGCCGCTCATTACCGAGTCTACGGCTAGGGTAATGTTTTCTCTGACCGTCCGCCAAGGTAGCAGGGAATAGTTTTGGAATACTACCATGCGATCGGGGCCTGGCTGGGTGATTCTTTGCCCTTCAATTGTCACCAATCCGGATGTCGGCAAATCCAAACCTGCCACCATATTGAGCAGCGTAGATTTGCCGCAGCCCGAGTGTCCAATTAATGAGATAAATTCGCCTTTTTTAATTTCCAGATCGATGCCTTTGAGGGCTATGTATGTGCCACCGTCTGATAAATTAAAAACTTTTTCGACTTGTTCTACTGCAATCAAAACAGACATGATTTTCTTGCCTTTTTTGTAGGTTTGTTATTTTGCTAGATCTTGATTGTTGACTGTTGACTGTTGACTGTTCGCTGTTCGCTGTTGATATATAACAGCTCATAGCTAATAGATTCCTGAAGGCATAAAACTTGTCTTTAAACTAACCAAAATACTTTATTGAATCCTTCAAGAATAGTTTAAAAAATTGGTTTCTGAGCCTCGGAGTTCGTAATTCCTGTAACAGTCACCCGTCAACAGTCACCCGTCAACAGTCAACAGTCAACAGTCAACAGTCAACCGTTAACCCATCGAATTAGCTACTTTCCTTGAGGGGGAGCAATCTTTTGCTGCAACCAAGCCATCATGCGATCGAGCAACAAACCAACAGCCCCAATGTAGAACACCGCTAACAGAATTTCGCTGATGTAGTTTTGCTGGTAAGCATTCCAAATAAAGAAGCCGATACCTGTAATCCCCGACATCACAATTTCCGCAGCAATAATCGCCAGCCAAGCCAAACCGATCGCAATTCTCAATCCTGTGAAGATATAAGGAAGCGCTGACGGAAACAAAATATTCATGTAATATTCCTGACGAGAAAGTTGCAGCACTTTCGCCACGTTGTTATAGTCGTCGGGAATTTGGCGAACACCTTCAGCCGTGTTGATTAAAATTGGCCAAACTGAAGTGATAAAAATCACGAACAAAGCAGCAGGTTCGTTTTGTTGCAGTGCAGCCAGGGCAATGGGCACCCAAGCCAAAGGCGCCACCATCCGCAAAAACTGGAAAATCGGATCTAAAGCCTTGTTCAAGAAGGGATTCGTACCTACCAAAACACCCCCAGCAATTCCCACAGCAGCGGCTAGAGTGTAGCCTTTTGCCACCCGTTCCAAACTAGCCAAAGTTTGCCAAAACAAGCCGATCCCGTAGGTTTTGGAATTCATGAAAGGATACAGCAACAAAATCCGCGTCCGTTCGTCAGTCCAAACGCTGAGCGGCCCCGGCAGTTTGATCAGTCCCGTACTTGACAAGAATTGCCAAACCAACAGAAACCCCAAAACTCCTAAAATTGGCGGCAAGATATTTGGGGAATGCTTCTTCCAAAACTCGCCAAATGCTCCTTGGACAGCGACTCCGCCTCTCCGATTTGTGCTGACAGCCATCTTGATAATCTCCTATGTTTCTGCTGTTTTTTTCGAGAATAAATTAATGGTAGGGCGTGCATTGGTGTTAACAAACACGTTAAACCTTTAGTCCCTAGCGGACTGAGAGAAAGATCGTTAATTTGACACCAATGCGGGGCCGTATCCACCCTACAATTCGAGACTAAATTATGCGAATCTAAGACATCATCACACTTTTTTAATTGCTAAACTCTTGAGGTAAGCTTCTGGCTGAGCCGGATTAAATTCTGTACCGTCAAAGAACTTCTCAACGCCGCGAGACGTACTTTTCGGAATGTCAGCATCAGCAACTCCGGCTAATTTTGCTGCGGCTTTCCACAAATCTTCGCGGTTGACTTTATCGATAATTGTCTTAGAATCTGCCAAGGTTGTTGTCGGCAGGAAACCCCAGCGAACGCTTTCGGTTAAAAACCACAAATCGTGACTCTTGTAGGGATAAGAAACGTTGCCGAGGTCGTCTTTCCAGTACAGCGGACTCATCTTGAAATCGTCGATCTCTGGTTGGCCGTCACCCATGAGGTACTTGCCCTGGTAGGGAGGTGTCAAAACTGCCGGAGCTACGTCAAAGTAGTTTCTACCAGAAGTAATGGCTACTAATTCTGGGCGATTTTCTGGTTTGTCGCACCACTGCTGCGCTTCGATCAGTCCTGCTAGCAGGGCTTCTGTGGCCTTGGGGTGTTTGTCTACCCAGTCGCCACGAATAGCGAGATATTCCTCTGGGTGATCTTTCCAGATTTGGCCAGTCAGGGCGGACATGAAGCCGATGTCCTCTGTGACGATTCGCAGGGGCCAGGGGTCGCCGGTACTGAAACCGTCCATGCTGCCGGTTTTCATGTTGGCTACGGTTTGCGCTGACGGTACTGTTAGCAACTCGGCTTCTGTGTCGGGATCGATGCCGTTAGCTGCTAGCCAGTAGCGAATCCAAAAGTCTTGGTTGGCTTTGGGGAAGGTGTAGGCTGCTTTGAAGGGCGTGCCTGCTTTTTTGAGGCCTTTCATGTAGTCTTGGGCCGCTTGGTCTAGTTTGAGCCCGATGCCTTTGCCTCGGTGTTTGGCTGCGATCGCAATTCCATTTCCCTGAGTGTTCAACTGGGCCAGAACATACATCGGGATTTGGACGCTGTTTTTCGTAATCAACCCTTTACTAATTTGATAAGGCATGGGCATTTGCCACTGGCCGCCGTCAATGCCGCCGCCTGCAGATCCGATTTCTACGTTATCTCTTGCCGAACCCCAGTTGGCTTGCTTGGCAATCGTGACTTCGGTCATGCCGTATTTGGCAAAAAAGCCTTTTTCTTGGGCAATGATTAAAGGTGCTGCTTCGACGATCGGGATGTATCCCAATGTGATTTTAGTGCTTTCAATTCCTTCGACTCTTTTCTCGTTGGCAACAGCCACTACTGAGGTAGCTGCGGGTATCGCGCCGTCAGCACCGGCAGTTGCACCGGGTTCTGGGGGATTTCCCAAACAACCTTTGAGCAGTATTGAACCCAGGGCAGATGCACCTGCTGTGACGATAAATTTACGCCTGGAAAATTGATCGGAAAACTTTGTCATAGCCTAGCCTCGCTGCAATTCATAATCTTCTGTAACAACATTCACTGAAGGTTATCAAGGCGCTTTTTTGCTGTTCGCTAATCGGGTTGAGCGAACTGTTTTGAGCGCAGGTTGGCAGAAGCGAGCTAAAGATTTATTGCTAGCATAAGTCTTTAAACTATCCCTGCTGATTTG
Organism: Microcoleus sp. S28C3; assembly: GCF_036700785.1. Taxonomy (NCBI): domain Bacteria; kingdom Bacillati; phylum Cyanobacteriota; class Cyanophyceae; order Oscillatoriales; family Microcoleaceae; genus Microcoleus; species Microcoleus sp. S28C3. Next base: position 28,258 of record NZ_JAUBPO010000041.1, read on the forward strand.
ACTTTTTTGATTAATATCGATATTTCGATCGGCCGAGTTGTGTGAACTCACTTTTTGCGAGTCGCACGTTTTCTTGACTTGGTTATTAACTCTACCGTACTCTTGCGGAAATTATAAAACAATTATTAAATTTGATTGATAAGTAAATCTTTTAGGATCGCGCTATCGATAACGAACCGTTGTGAAGGGCGATCGGGTTTGCTTATCAAAACTGCTTCAAACCAAGACTTGCTGGGTAAGGGTTGTAGCGAATGGCGATCGGGGGGCCTTCAAATCTATTGTCAATAAGCGGCCAACATCGCAGCCACCGCACATTTACTTTGTTAATATATGTCTACTTTTTTAAGGTGGCGGTTAATTGTATTTTAAAATACAGAAATAATTAATGTTTTACGGTATTGCGGTTTTCGGTTTAATGGGTAGTGGTAGGGTGAGTAATACCAATTTTTCCTGAGGCTGCATAGAATTAGAGCCCCCAGCCCCCTAACAAAGGGGGATCAAGAATTCTTTCGTCCCCTTTGGTTGGGGCGATTGAGGGGGATAGGGAGATGTGCAACTTCACATTAAATTGGTATAAGACGGCAAATAACTTTTTTTTCCAATATAATTACCACCTAACCCACCCTAAAAATTAATTTATGAATTTGACAAAAGGTGCAGCAATAAGACTAACAATTCTCTTTGTTTGTCTCGGAATAGGCGGTGCTTATTCATGGTCAATCATGTTCAATCCGGCTTCTTTAGAACAAGCTGAAGCACAAGCTAAATTATTAGAGCAAATCTATGTAAATGGCAATTATATTGAAGCATTTCTCTGGTTTTCCTTTGCTATGGGTTTCGCTCTTAATGCAGGAAAAACCTCAGGAAAAACCAGAAATCATCGCCTGAATACTACCCTAATTTTTTTCTTGTTTGGTGGCTCAGATATTGTCGAAGTACAAACCGGCGCGTGGTGGAGTCCTTGGTGGTTATTTGTTTGGAAAGCTTCTTGTGTTGTATCTATGGTGATCTTATTTTGGGTTTATTTACGCGATCGCCCCCTTGCTAATAAACCATAAATAACTGGTTCCCAGGAAGATCCCGCTCACCGAGGTTCAGAGTCCGAGCATCGCTCTTCTAGCAGGAAAATAGGAGGCAGAGTCCGGATCTGTGTTAACAGGCGATCCGATCGCCCAAGCTGTAGCGATGGGCCTGCGCTCCTTTTGACTTGGATGCCGCAGGTTTGACACGCTTACGGCTGCGATCGCAATTCATGACTCAATGCTATCAATTGTTAGTCTGCTAGCCCCAAAAACTGAGCGCCATTTAGACAATTGAATTTAGATTTTGGGCTGCATCGTTCAATTGTTGAGTGCCTAATTTGGTTTGAGTAATACCACTAGCAGTTTCTTTTGCCGATAGATTGATGCTGTTCATAGCATCGACTACTTGTTGAATGGCAACTGCCTGTTGTTGGGCAGTTAGAGAAATTTGTTGATTGTTCAATACCACATTGTTAACAGCCTTTGCCACTTCCGAGAAAGCTGCTGCCGTTTCTTGACTAATCTTGGTTCCTTCTTCTACTGTTTTAGTTCCTTCCATTGTCACCGTTACGGTGGAATCGATCGAATTCTTGATATCAGCGACCAGGTTGTTAATCTTCTCGGCAGATTTCTTACTTTGATCTGCTAGTTTGCGGATTTCTGTGGCTATGACAGTAAAACCTTTGGCGTTTTCGCCCGCCCGCACCGCTTCTACTGAGGCATTCAGTGCCAGCATATTTGTTTGATTGGCTAAATCTGTGACAGCACTAGAGATATTGCCAATCAGATTGGTTTGTTCGCTCAATTGCAGAATTTGTGCCGCAATCGCCCTGACATTTTCTTTCAATATTGCCATCGATTCTAGAGTTTGCTCCACTGCTAGTGCTCCCCTTTCAGTGATCTTTAAAGCTTGCCGTGCAGATTCAGCACCAGCTTGGGCTTGCTGGGCTGATTGTTGGGAAGCAGCGCCCAACTCATCCATGGTGATGGTAGTTTGATTTACAGAGCTAGATTGCTGCGTGGCTGTGCGTTCCTGCTGTTCAACTGTGGCAGCAATCTCTGTGGAAGAACTGGCGATCGTATTTGCTACCTGATTGATTGGTCGGATAATTTTATCAAAAATAAATAATACAATAAATGAACCCAATACTACAGCAACAACCGTACCTCCTATAGAAACAGTCGTCGCTAATTGCTCCGACTGTTTTGCTATTTTTGTTCTTTGAAGCAGTAGATTATCTTCTAGCTTAAGCATTTCTGCCAGCTTATCCCTGATTTCATCCATAAATATCTTGCCTTTACCTGACATCACCAATGCTCTTAGTTCTGGTTCTTTTCCCGCTCTTTTCAGGGAGATTGTTTCCGCTAATTCATCGAGTTTTTGCTGACCCAAATTTTCAACTTCCTCCAACTTTTTAACTTGTTCAGGGTTATCTTTTATTAACTCTTTTGTCTCATTTACTGTTTGATTAAAGGCGACAGTCCCCTTTTTGTAAGGTTCTAAAAATTCCTCCTTACCAGTGAATATAAACCCGCGCTGTCCTGTTTCAGCATCCACTAATTTTTTTTCTATGGCTTGCAAGTTTGTCTTAACTACATAAGTGTGCGTTTGCAACTCAATAGCTTCGGCTAAATTATCCATACTCAATTTAGTGGCCAATCCGATGCTAATCATTAACAAAAAAATGGAGCCGAATCCCAACGGAACTACTTTACTCAGCCGAATAATATTTGGCGACATTTCACTTTTTACTGCTTGATTAGTTGTTTACTTTTGCGTTGGAATTTGCGTCGTCAACAATTTCCTGCTCTTTTTCACCAAAGTAGTTATTTAATTCCTAATACTCATTCAGAATTAATGCCCCTTTTTTGGTGGAAAAAACTTCCAGCGCTTGTTTTTGCTTTCCTTGCTTTACTAACTCAACCATTGACTCAGACTCATCAAGAAAAATCTGACCTTGATATCGAGCAAGCGATGCAGGTCAAAGTGTTTAGGATTGAGGGTTGTTTTACCTGCTTAGATTTTCGATAAATCCTGTTTATTCGATTGTAGCAGGAAATTCAGGAACCAAAGCCAAACATCGTCAAATTCTCTCCCCCACTCTTCCTCTCTCCCACTGTTCCTCTCTACTACTATTGATTGGGGTGCAAGTCGATCGCATAAATGTTACAACCTAGTTAAGCGATCGACTTCTGAACTTATGGAAATATTTGTGACGCTGGTGCTGGGTTCGGTGCTGTTTGTCTGGGGAATGCGGTTCGGACGGGTGTTAGTTCGATCGGGAGTGACGGCTAACGATTTGTTTAAGGGCAGAAATTCGATCGCCCTGCTGTTTTTGGGTTTTTATATTGCTTTGCTGCTACTGGCTCTAAATATGCCTCAAATGCCTGTTTTGCCGATCGAGTGGCGCTTTCACGGGATGCGAGTTACTTGGACTTTGCTACGAGTGATGCTGATGGGAATCTGCGGTATTGGCTTTACTGTAAGCTGGCAGACGGCGCGATCGCAAGTAATAGCAGTAATTTTAATTTGCTTGTTGGGATTGGGAGGATTTACCAGCGCTGAAGCCTATTTTCTGGCGCCAATTTACGCTGATTTAATAGATAATTTGCGGCCAAACGGTGTGTTTCGGCAAACATCTAACAGCAGTTGCGCGCCGGCGGCGCTAGCAACAGTGTTAAGGCGTTGGGGAATGGATGCGACGGAATCGAGTGTAGCGCGTTTCGCCGGCACGAGTCGCTTGGGAACTTCCATGCCGCAATTAATTGTGGCAGCGAGGGCTTTGGGTATCAATGCGATCGAACTAACGCCGACTTGGGAGCAAATTCAGCAAATTAATCGCCCCGGAGTGCTAGCAGTTTGGCTGTTTGACGGCCCTCGGAAGTTACCGCACGCGGTAGCTTTGCTGGGAATGAATGACAGTGTAGCTGCCATTGGAGATCCGGCGCGGGGCAGGATTTTCTATTTAGATAGGGCAACTTTTGCTCAGATTTGGCGAGAGGAATACGTGCCTATTTTTCGTTCTGCCGATATCTTGTTAAGTGACAAACAAGCTATTGACTATTTGAGTAAATTAGGCTATAATAGCGGCGATTTAAAAGCAGATATCGAGCGCTTTCAAACTGATAAAAAATTAAAAGTGAGCGGCAATTTAGATCGGATGACTGAGTTAATGTTGAGCGGCAGTTTTTTGGAAGGAGTCCCCAGATTGGATGGCAAATAGTTAGGGAAAATCATCAACAGCAGAGGCTTTCTTGACGGAGAGGGAAGAGTACCTCTGAGGTTTTTGTCAAACAATAGTTGAGCCATTCGTTGATAGCGATCGCCCCAGCAGACGATCGACGATCGCACCTTCCTAGCGTGGTTGCATGAAATTACCAATGTAACCGCAGGCAGTTGCATCTAATGTGGCGCGTGGAGCTCCCATAAAAAACGGTTTATTTGCCAGAAAGTCCGAGAGGACTTGGAAATCAGCGTAGATAATCGGACTGATTTTTTCATGACTATAACAACCGATATCCTACATTTTCATCCTATATTTTTACGGTCGATCGCAGCTTAGCCGCGCCTCACCGTTTTTGACAATTGGGAACAGTTGAATCGCTCCTTTTAGGCTCAGACAGCTTGACTTCCCATCCATTTGAATTCCACCAATTAACTCGCTGATTCGGCTGAATCCAGAAGTTTAGTTTCGCGATTTTGCCATCCTCAAATGTGAGTGTAGGAAAGGTAGGATAACTGGTATCATCGGTTTCGCGATAAGTGCGTCCTAGGTAATTAATGCAGGTTGTTAATCCCTCAGCAATTCCCAATTCTTCCACTCCAGTTCCCTTCAATTTCGCATCATCGTAGCTGAAAGAACCGTTGAATGAATTGCCGGCTAACCTACCTTTGGTAACAGTGACGGTGAAATCGTAGGTGACGGGAACTGCGTAGGCTTGGGTTGCAGTTACAACTGTGCTCAGAAGAGTCGTGGCCATAGCCACCGAGAGTTTTGAAATTGCTTGCACGCTCGCATCCCGAAAAAGAACAACACTATTAATTTCGCTTTCAATCATCGGGAAACTCCTTAACTACGCTTCTGTCGTAAGTGATTTACCGGCTATGATATCATAAGTAATGAGTTAAATGCGATCGCAGCAGACTGCCAAGGCAACAAAACTTACCACCTATGGTTAATAATGTATACTTTTTTGGTACTGCAAAACCCCACAGAAAACGCTCGTCTTTAATCGCCCAGAATTAACTGAGTAGATTTAACCACATTCATTCCCGCCGCAGCAAATCTTTGAAAAGCTGCATCTGCTTGTTCCGTAAAATCAACAACACCCGGAACAACGACAGGCGAAGTGCAATCTTCCAACAAATAAACCTTCTTTGCCAAATTCGGATCTCGCCCTAAAATTTCAGTCAGCAAATCATCAATCGTCCAAGCCACGCAGTGACTTTTCGCTTGTCCCGCAATAATTACCGCATCAAAACCTAGCAACTTATCAATAAAAGAAGCATTTTTTTGAGCAATAGAACTGCCATCCGGCCCGTCTAATACTTCCGGCCGCAAAACCGAATAGTTTTCAGTTAAGGGATTGCCGCCTTTAATCTCAAAAAGTGCTTGGCTGTTGCGGGCGATGCCGTGAAAAAATATTGCTTCTTCCACAGCGGAAACCAGGGCGTGTCCGACGCCGCCCAGCATTGAGTGATAGGGCCAAATTGTCAGGGGATATTTGCCCTCATCACTGAGTTTCTGCACGTAGTGGAGTGCGTGTTTTTGCAGTGCCGAATAGTTACCATTGGCGATGCTTTGGGCGACGGCGGGATTGACTTTCCAGATGCCTTGCTGCACCTCTTCTAAAGTAATTGATGTGGCGGCTGGTAGGGGGTGTTCGCCTGCTTCATTTATCCAAAAGATTGGATGAAAAATTTGCATGGCGGTGTGGGTGTCCATTGTCGGCGCAATGGTTGTAATTGCATTTAAATTGCTGTAGATAAATTCGCACAGCCGCAGGTTGTCATCGACAGCACCGCTACCGGAACGCCCACCCACAAATAGTTCAAATTCGGGCAAGCAAAAGGTATTTTGGGCGTCGATTATCAGCAAACAAATGCGATTTTTGTCGTTGGCGGCGGGATGGATGCTGTATCTTTCCGCCCATTCTTTAGCTTCAGCGGCGCGTTCTTGGTAGGGAACTCGCCAGACTTGACCTACTTTTTTGGTGTCGAAATAGTCGGGGGTTGGGAGTTGGGTTTTTGCTTTCATGGCTGATTTATTTTGTGGTGAGTTATCGGATTTGAAAGTTTAGATTTGAGATTTTAGATTGAACAGTAGTATAATGCTGAGAGCTATTTGCGGGTGAGTCATGCCAATCAAACAAATTCAAGATTTTGCTAGGGTAAGTTTTAAACGAATATTATTGCTTTTTTCCCTTGCAACTTTATTTGGTATCTTAATTCTAGCAACTAGGTCTTTTTATGTTCAAGAATTTTTAAGAAATGTCTTAATGCAGATCGAGCATTTAGGCGCTTGGGGCCCAGTAGCTTTTATTGTCACCTACAACCTAGCTACTGTACTATTTATACCTGGTTCTGTGTTGACTCTTGGAGGCGGGGTGATTTTTGGTCTGTGGTGGGGGTCGGTTTACGTGTTTGTTGCGGCAAGTTTAGGTGCTACGTTTGCTTTTCTGATCGGGCGATACTTGTCGCGCGATCGCGTGGTAAAATATATGGAAACTTATCCCAAGTTTAAAGCTTTCGATCGCGCAGTTTCTCAACAAGGATTTAAAATAGTTTTTTTGACTCGTCTCTGTCCTTTATTTCCTTTCAATTTATTGAATTACGCTCTGGGAATTACTCAGGTTTCTTTAAAAGATTACGTGTTAGGTTTTTCGGGCATGATACCGGGAACTGTTATGTACGTTTACTCAGGTTCTTTAGTGGGAAATATTGCAGCGATATCTACGCTAAATCTGCCGGAAAATCCGCAAGCAGAAGCAGCAAAATGGTTGATTAATATCATCAGTTTTACGGCCGCTGTCGCCGTCACTTTATCGCTCTCCCGTATTGCTCGCAAGGCTTTAGATGAAACTATTTAATTAGGAAAATTTGTTAATGTCGCAGTCAAAAGTCGATCGCGTAACAGTCCCCCCGATGGACGAACACAACCAAAAATTAGTCTCCTATTTGCATCCGCCAGATTGGGTAAATCCGCAGCCCGCTAGCAGTTATAATTTAGTAGTAATTGGAGCCGGGCCCGCCGGATTAATTGTGGCTGCGGGTGCCGCAGGTTTGGGCGCGAAAGTTGCTTTAATTGAAAAACATTTAATGGGCGGCGACTGTTTGAATGTCGGTTGCGTGCCGTCAAAAGCTTTAATTCGATCGTCCCGCACTGTCGGCGATATCTGGAATGCCAGTAAGTTTGGCGTTCATGTTTCTAACGGTGTAGAAGTGGATTTTGGCGCTGTGATGGAACGGCTGCGCCGCATCAGGGCGGGAATCAGCGATGTTGATTCTGTTCAACGCTACCAGCACAAATTAGGAGTCGATGTTTTCTTAGGTTCCGGTCGTTTTATTAGCAATAATACAGTAGAAGTTGCAGGTCAAAATCTCCGCTTTAAAAAAGCAGTAATCGCCACCGGTGCAAGGGCGCTACAACCGCAAATTCCCGGTTTACAAGAAGCTGGATATCTGACAAATGAAACTGTCTTTAACCTGACAGAAAGACCTCAGCGTTTGGCAGTAATTGGCGCAGGGCCGATCGGCTGCGAATTGGCTCAAGCCTTTCGGCGGCTGGGTTCGGAAGTTTTATTGCTGCACAAAAATGCTCAGATTTTAGACAAAGAAGATGCGGATGCTGCTAAAATCGTGCAGCAGGCTTTTGTACGCGAAGAAATTCAACTAATACTAGAATCCCAAATAGAGCGCGTTGAGAAAACAAATGCAGGCAAAGTAATTTATTATAAATCTCAAGATAAGGAAGCATCGGTAACAGTAGATGAAATTATTGTGAGTACAGGGCGATCGCCCAACGTGGAAGGATTGAATTTGGAGGCGGTCGGCGTCGAATACGATACACAAACGGGCGTATTTGTCAACGACAATTTGCAAACTACTAATCCCCGCATTTATGCTGCCGGCGATATTTGCATGAAACATAAATTTACTCACGCTGCTGATTTTGCCGCGAGGATGGTGATTCAAAACACTTTATTTTTCGGGCGCAAAAAGCTCAGCGCTTTGACGATACCTTGGTGTACTTATACTGATCCGGAGGTGGCCCGCGTCGGAATCGGCGAACACGAGGCTCAGGAAAAAGGAATTGATGTCGATACATTTTTAATTCCTTTCAGTCAAGTCGATCGGGCAATTATTGACGGTGAAGACGAGGGCTTTGTGAAAATTTACGTCAAGAAAGGCAGCGACAAAATATTAGGTGCAACTATTGTGGCGCGACACGCTGGGGATATGATCGGCGAAATTACTTTAGCAATGGTTAACAATATTGGTTTGGGAAAGATTGCTAGCACAATTCACCCGTATCCCACGCAAGCTGACGCGATTCGGAAAGCCGGGGATGCTTACAATCGCACTCGTTTGACTCCGCTTGTCAAGAATTTGTTTAATAAATGGCTGGCTTGGACGCGATAGATTAAACTGTATCGAATCAACCTTATTTCGTCTCACCCGCCCATACAGAATGTGCTGTTATCACCAGATAAAATTGGTGGCAAACAATGAACCGTAAGGGTGTGTTCACCAACCATCTATGGTGAACGTGAATAATCTCGTCTCGCCCGCCCCCACCCGATCGCAAATACAAATCTACCCTTAATTTATTGGATATAATCTTGATGTAAAATCGGGCGGGGCGGGTTTATCAGATTGTTTGATTCGTGTTCGAGATTTCGGCGAACCCGTCCCTAGGCGGATTGCGGTTTTCGACATTCCCATTTACGTTTTTGTACATTGATTGACTAATCAATTAAATGCAATCTATCCTCATAACCCCGCATTATCTTCTGTAAGACGTGCCTTAACCTTTCAAAGTCAGCATCTTCTAAGGAGAAAGTAATTGCAACCTCATCATATTCTGGAAGAGTTCTTGTATCGGAACCGAAACGAACAGTAAATTGATTGCGACTAAGAGTAACCCAATCGACACCTACATCTTCTCCCCAATTTTCATCGTCCAGCTCTGCATAGATATTTTTTCTGTTAGGAAGAGGAACCATCTCTTCTTCACACTCTTCTTCTCGTGTCAGGAGGAAATAATGTTCGCCCCCTTCCGCTTCAGAAAAACCCACATACAAATTGGCTTTAATAGCATCAAAGCTAGGAGCGAAAATTTCATATTTCATAAAACATTCTACCTTTCAGTGTCCCTTGCTGAAACGTTAAAAAAATCGTTGAACCAAAGAGTCAGTCAGGAGCGATCGCATTCATCAAGCGGCTTCAGGAGGATTTTGAGTTCATCAACGGGAATATTCAGGTCTTTGGTAGTAGTTGCTGCTTTGGGGTCGGCTGGTTTCTCTGGTTCAACTTGTTCCACCTTTGGAGTGTTGGCATCTTTAGCTGGCTCTTGCTCTTGCTCCTGCGATCGCACTGGAGTCGTCCATACCACGGCAACACAAACGACTGCTGTCAGGATAATTGCTCGAATTTTATAACGTGACATTTGCTAAATTCTCCCGATTTTGATATCTAACAAGTTCATTCCAAAACTATGTTTTTAAATATAAAATTTGATGTACTGTGGAGCGACTGAATCTGTAAATTGCTCCTGTCTTGAACTTGGAGCTGACAGAATTTCCCAAAATTCTGTCAGCTCCATTAATATCAACTGTGGGCGATCGCCACTTATGCTCCACCTGGGGATGCACTAGCAGATCCGACATTCAAGTTAGCAACTAACCCATAGGTTGATATGTACTCTTCTAACTCTGCTAAATCAACACTGCCATTTTTATCGGAGTCAAGAGTATTAAAAAGATAATCAGTGATGTAACTTCTGACTTCTTCAGAGCTACGTTCGCCTGTTGTCATATCTTCGATTAGGCCTAACAACTCCATAATCTCAGTTCGTTCTAGCGACTTACTTCCATCCGTATCCAATTGCAGGAACAGCTTTTTGATATCTGCTGTTGCCACTCTCGAAGAACGCAGGGTTTCTCTCAATATGTCATTGCCAAATGAATTCATGAACAATATCTGTTCGATGAGTGGTATGCAGAAGAACCCCAGCGCTGCCCAAAAAATTGCATATTTTACGGCTTCTGGATTTGCAGTTGCACTAACTCCGATGAAAAGAGCCGCCCAAAGGAAAAAGTTTGGATTCACAAGCAGGATATAAGCATCCCGAGCTTCTGCCTTGCTTAGCTTGCCCTTTGTCACTACTGAAGTTAATGTAGCTACTACGCGCATCGAGACAAATACCAAAGTTGCAATTGCCAGTTGTTGCAGACAAGCTAGCGATCGCGCTGTATCCGTTGAGGAAAATATATCGCTGAGGAATGTTGCCGGAGTAAACTGAAACCCGGTTGCCAAAGCCATGAATGCGACAGCAAGCACACCGATAAATTTCCAGTTTTTACTGTGGTGGTTTGATTCCACCGGGGATTTGTCGCGCCAAAACTGGGCGATCGCACCCGGTATTGCCAGACCTAGAATTAAAATGACGCCGAAAAAGATCAGGCTGTCAACGTTAATGGGTAAATTGGCAACCTTCAATGTAGCCAGAAGCGCTAGTGGAGCAACGATTGATAGGGTTCTTGACAAGAGAGCCGACGGATAAAGATTGCCGCCCCAAAGCACTGATAAAACTGGGGAAGTCAGGGCTGGCGGAACCATCCAAAACAGCACCCACAAAACTTTGTACAAATCAGCTTCGCTCTGATACAAAAGTCCAGAAAATATTAAAAATAGCCCAACTACCCATCGCACTGCCATCCACCCGTAAACTAGATACTTCACAGTTGAAGTTACTTTGCGTTTACTCGCGGCAAAGTCGATGTCCAGGTAAGTATAAAACGTTGAAGCGGCAAGACACACAACGACGATCGCTCGAAATAGGGCTGACGGAATCCCTCCTGCTGCGCCGCTGATTGCCCCTACCAAGCTTCCCACCAAAAAGGCGGCGGCATAGATCAAAATCGCCCACATAATTGAAAGATCGTTGATCTCTTTACGCAGGGAAGCAGCACCGCCGGATTCCTTGTCCCGAAACTTGACGAGATCCACACCGCTGAGAGCTTTACCGTTGGGGAGTTTCAGGTGTTTATAAGCAGTCGGTGGCAGACCGCTTAAATAAAGTGCTAGAGGCTCCAATACATATTGGTGGCACACTACTAGAACTGTTTCTCCGCGTTCCAAGTGCGGTACAATTTTGTCTTCGTAAAAACGGGCAGCGCGAGAATAAACTTGGGCAATCTTTTCGCCAGCCGGGGGTGCTTCGTTATGTGAATGCAACATTTCCTCGAAGCCTTCGTAGCCCAGGGCTAGACGCAGCAGATTCAGGTTGCGACCGGCAAAAATGCCAAAGGATTTTTCGCTAATTCGATGGTCTATCTCAACCGGGGTATTTGGCGATTTTAGTGCTTGACTTTCAGCAAGGGCTATTTCACAGGTTTGCCGTGCGCGTCTCATGTGGGAGACATATACTGCGTCAAACTTTGTACCTTTTTTCTTCAGGTCAACACCTGCACGGCGCGCCTGCAATCGGCCAAATGATGTCAGGTCAACATCCAGCACTCCTGCAAAAATGTTGCGTTCGTTACTGGTACTTTCACCGTGCCGAATAAAGTAGACACGTCCTAGCTCTTCTGCATTAAATTCTTTTGGTTAATCGGCAGAAGTAGCTGTGGTTACATTATGGGATTTACCTGTAACTTCGATCGATCCATTGTCGCTACTTTCTACCGACTCATCTAAATCTCTAGTCTTCATGATTTATTTTCACTAAGCCTTAAACAGGATTTAGATTGTCTAACGTTGAACTTTCAGACTTTAAGTCAGACCAGTTAACGACCAAAAGCACTCTACCACGAAACCACGGTTATTTACCGTGCTCAGCATCATAATTTGCACGATCGAAGACAGTGGTTTTTGTCCAGCAAAATTTCTGGTAAAATCACCCGAAGTAAAAAAATCCAAGTAGTCCACTTTCTCGCGCTTTACCTGAAAAGAGAGAGCTATGCTAAAGATTAAATGTACTCGGGTTGATATCAAAAATTTTCATGATTACAATAGTGCGGGCTGTTTGGAATTCCTAGTCTGAAACCCGTAATTTTCAGTTGAGCGATCGTCGTGCGATCGTTAGCGCCACCCTCCTAATGTTCGCCCTGCAACCCTTCTTCTACAGTGGATTATCAAAAACTGTCGGAAGTGTTGCGATCGGCGATTTCCTGAAAGCCCATTCCCGCGTGCGACTGAATACTATATTTTTTCTCCTACTCACCCAACTTAAGTTTGATAGAAAGCTTGTAATAATTCGTCAATAAAAACTGTTTGTTCTCGAAGTATTGCGCCGATTTTTTGGGGTTTACAACAGCAAAATCGAACTAAATCGCGACAAATCCTAGGACTCATAAACAAGATTTAGTTTCTCTTGTGACTTTAAACTTTGAGAAATTTAACTCAGAGCGGTTAACGACAAAAAACACTCTGCTGCGAAAGCACTTTCTTTGACCGTGGTGATTATAGTCTGAGTTTAACCATCGGAGTGTAGCAATACTAACTAATTGATGCAGGAGCGATCGCACAACTGACAACATGAAGAACACCCAAATCTTCAAAGGATCTGAGACAAAATTTTAGATAAAAAAAGCCCAGCTCGCTCTTTCCCTCGCAAACCAAAAGATTCTTGAGATGGACAGCAGCTTAAGAGCGAGTTTAGGGGATCGATCGCCCATCTAAGCAATAACTTTTGTGAAAAACCCGCCCGACACTTCGATAAATATCAATTTTGCACCTGCATGAGAGCCAAAAAGATTATGCTAGAATCCATCAATACGTAGTCGTAGGTTGGGCACAGGCCGAGAAGAGCAATCTTCTTGCAGTCTAGGGGAGGTTGTAGGTCAGCCACCATTTGGGTCTTCCCAGTTGAAAGCCATCCTGCAACGGCAGCCTAGAATCTGCAACCGCTTTTCCAGTGCGGCAGAGCGGTTGGGAGTGTCACGCTAGAATAAGCAGTACGAGTAGGGACACGGCAATGCCCTGTCCCTACGAGAACACAAACGCTCGTTGTGCGAGCGTGACCTCGAAACGGGCACATAGCAGCAGGTGATGGGAATAAATCATGTTTGAACGCTTCACAGAAAAAGCAATAAAAGTAATCATGTTGGCCCAGGAAGAAGCTCGCCGCCTGGGTCACAACTTCGTAGGGACAGAACAGATCCTCCTGGGTCTGATCGGTGAAGGAACCGGGGTGGCAGCTAAAGTCCTCAAATCAATGGGTGTCAATCTCAAAGACGCTCGGATTGAGGTCGAAAAAATCATCGGCCGCGGTTCCGGCTTCGTAGCAGTCGAAATTCCGTTCACTCCCCGCGCCAAGCGGGTTCTAGAACTATCCCTAGAAGAAGCTCGCCAACTCGGACACAATTATATAGGTACCGAACACCTGCTGCTGGGCCTGATCCGCGAAGGTGAAGGAGTAGCGGCCAGAGTCTTAGAAAACCTGGGAGTAGACTTATCGAAAGTCCGCACCCAAGTCATTCGGATGCTGGGAGAAACCGCAGAAGTCGCAGCCACTGGCGGAGGTGCCCGCACCAAAACCCCAACCCTCGATGAATTCGGTGCCAACCTCACTCAAATGGCGGTCGATGGCAAACTAGACCCAGTAGTCGGACGCCAAAAAGAAATCGAACGGGTAATTCAAATCCTCGGTCGGCGCACAAAAAATAACCCGGTGCTCATCGGCGAACCCGGAGTCGGTAAAACCGCGATCGCCGAAGGTCTGGCCCAGCGCATCGCTAACAACGACATCCCAGACATCCTCGAAGACAAGCGCGTCGTCACCCTCGACATCGGCCTCCTCGTCGCCGGTACCAAATACCGGGGCGAATTTGAAGAGCGCCTCAAAAAAATCATGGACGAAATCCGCACAGCGGGTAACGTGATTTTGGTGATTGACGAAGTGCACACTTTGATCGGTGCAGGTGCGGCTGAAGGCGCGATCGACGCAGCGAACATCCTCAAGCCGGCTCTGGCAAGAGGCGAACTCCAATGTATTGGCGCTACGACCCTCGACGAGTACCGCAAGCACATCGAGCGCGATGCAGCTTTAGAGCGGCGCTTCCAGCCCGTCATGGTCGGCGAACCGACCGTTGACGAGACGATCGAGATTCTCTTCGGTCTGCGGGAACGCTACGAACAGCACCACAAGCTGAAAATTTTGGACACGGCCCTGGAAGCCGCAGCCAAACTCTCACATCGTTACATCTCCGATCGCTTCCTCCCAGACAAAGCAATTGACTTGGTAGACGAAGCAGGTTCCAGAGTCCGCCTGATCAACTCCCAACTGCCCCCGGCAGCCAAAGAACTTGACAAAGAACTGCGCCAAGTCCTCAAAGATAAAGACGAAGCGGTGCGTTCTCAAGACTTTGACAAAGCCGGCGAATTGCGCGATCGAGAAATGACCATCAAAGCCGAAATTCGCGCTATTTCCCAAGCCAAAAAAACCGACTCGGCCCGCACCGGCGAAACAGACCCATCGCCAGTAGTCACCGAAGAAGATATCGCTCAAATCGTGGCAAGCTGGACGGGCGTCCCGGTCAACAAACTGACCGAATCCGAATCCGAAAAGCTGATGCACATGGAAGATACCTTGCACCAGCGCTTGATCGGTCAGGAAGAAGCAGTGAAAGCCGTTTCCCGCGCCATCCGCCGCGCTCGCGTCGGCTTGAAAAATCCCAATCGCCCGATCGCCAGTTTCATCTTCTCCGGGCCCACCGGCGTCGGCAAAACCGAACTCACCAAAGCCCTAGCCGGCTACTTCTTCGGTTCCGAAGACGCGATGATTCGGCTGGATATGTCGGAGTACATGGAACGGCACACCGTCTCCAAACTCATCGGTTCCCCTCCGGGCTACGTCGGCTACAACGAAGGCGGCCAACTCACAGAAGCAGTCCGCCGCCGTCCTTACACCGTCGTGCTGTTCGACGAAATCGAAAAAGCCCACCCCGATGTCTTCAATATGCTGCTGCAAATATTGGAAGACGGCCGCTTAACAGATGCCAAAGGTCGCACCGTGGACTTCAAAAACACGCTGCTGATTATGACTTCAAACATCGGTTCTAAGGTGATTGAAAAAGGCGGCGGCGGCCTCGGCTTCGAGTTCACTGAAAACCAAACCGATGCCAATTACAACCGCATTCGCTCCTTGGTTAACGAAGAACTCAAAAACTACTTCCGCCCCGAATTCCTCAACAGGCTCGACGAAATTATCGTCTTCCGCCAGTTGAACCGGGAAGAAGTCAAGGAAATCGCCGTCATTATGCTCAAAGAAGTGTTCGGCCGCTTGACAGAACAGGGAATCACCCTCGAAGTGACCGAAAAATTCAAAGAACGGCTGGTAGAAGAAGGCTACAACCCCAGCTACGGAGCCAGACCCCTGCGCCGCGCCATCATGCGGTTGTTGGAAGACAGTTTGGCTGAGGAAATCCTTTCTGGCCGCATCAAAGACGGCGACACCGCTGTTGTGGATGTGGGCGAGGACGGAATTGTTAAGGTGCTGCAAGGTCAAAAGCGGGAATTGCTGCCCCAAGGCGCTGAGTAAGATTGAGTAAGTGCGATCGCCAGTAAAGTTTGGAAATAACCAATCTCGCAGTCGCAAACAACTCAAAATCCTCACATAAAAAAGGTAGAGAATTTAAATTCTCTGCCTTTTTTATGAGTTAATATCAAGAGGAGACTTATTGCATAAATCTTTGATTGATAGGGAAACCGCAGATGCAACGCAGATGCCTTTCAAGATAGTTTGCAAAGGCATACTCTTCAAGTCTAGTAATTAAGAGCGACATACTCCAACGGTAAGCTGTACTGCATTTAAATTGTATATTTTGGGCGGGTTCGCGTTTCCAGCCCGCTCATGGTTTGATTATTTCTGGAGATGCAATTTAAATGCTGATGAGCTTAATCAGATAATTAGTGGCAACTATATAGCGAGGACTTTCATGACATCTGAAAAAAATAATTTGGGTACAAAAGTAGCAGAAAATCCGCCGGAAACCTGGTGGCAGAAAGCGTGGAAGTCGCAGCGAGAAAATCTTCAGATAGTGATTATTGCTTTGAGTTTAGCAATAGTGATTCGAGCGTTGGTCGCCGAACCGCGCTACATACCCTCAGATTCTATGGTACCAACTCTGCACGTGGGCGATCGCGTCGTAGTCGAAAAAATCTCCTACTACCTCGAACCTCCAAAAACTGGCGACATCGTAGTATTTGCCCCTCCCGAAAAGTTGCAAGAACAAGGCTTTACCCAAGACCAAGCATTCATCAAGCGGATAATTGGCTTGCCGGGTCAAACCGTCGCTGTTAAAAAAGGTTTAGTTTATCTCAACGACAAACCCATCGTTGAAAAATATATTGCCGAACCTCCTAAATACCAGTGGGGGCCTTATCGCGTCCCAGAAAATGAATACTTTGTGATGGGAGACAACCGCAACAACAGCAACGACTCCAGCAGGTGGGGATTTTTACCCAAGCAAAATATCATCGGCCGCGCTGTACTGCGGTTTTGGCCTCTAGAACGCATCGGGGAAGTTTGAAGTTAGTTGACTGTTGACAGTTGACTGTTGACAGTTGACTGTTGTCATCGCAAGCCCGATGCCCGATGCCTCTCCTGTACGGAAATTTCTACTTATTCTTGTACCTTGAGGGGTAGGGACTTCCGACGGCAACTGATAAAATAGTACAAAAAGCAGTGGGATTTCTCGCCTCGATCAAAATTAGTAGAATATTAAAAAATTAGGAAAGCTATGGGATTTTTTGATTCAGAAATTGTTCAGCAAGAAGCCAAGCTGTTGTTTGAAGACTATCAATCTCTTATCAAACTAGGTGGCAATTACGGCAAATTCGATCGCGAAGGCAAGAAAATGTTCATCGCTCAGATGGAAGCAATGATGGAGCGCTACCGTATTTTTATGAAGCGCTTCGAGCTTTCTGAGGACTTCATGGCTCAGATGACTGTTGAGCAGTTAAAAACACAGCTCAATCAATTTGGCATCACGCCCCAGCAGATGTTTGAGCAAATGAACTCAACGCTGGAGCGGATGAAATCAGAGCTGGAAAAACAATCCTAGTGAGCAGAAGGAAGAAGGAAGAAGGAAGAAGGAAGAAGGAAGAAAAAGAAAGTATTCCCAATGCCCAATGCCCAATGCCCAATGCCCAATGCCCAATGCCCAATGACTGATAGTTAAGGCCGCTCAAAAGATGAAGCAGGTTTGAAACTTTCTGCGGGAACGCCTTCCAAAGCTTGGCTCATAAAATCGCGCCAAACAGGGGCGACAATAGTACCGCCAGTAGCACCGTAGCTCATCGGTCTATAATTGTCGTTGCCCATCCAAACAGCCACCGACAACTGCGGCACGTAACCCACAAACCAGATATCCCGTTCTGAGGAAGTTGTACCAGTTTTCCCGGCAGCCGGCCGCCCAAGTTGAGCCGCCCTTGCCGTTCCGTTGTTAATTACCCCTTGCAGAGCGCTGTTGACAGATGCCGCTGCCCAGGAATTGAGAACTAATTTGGGTTTGGGCGTATTGTCGAGCAAGACGTTGCCGCTGCTGTCAGTGACTTGCACGATAAACGTGGTGTCGGAATGCCAGCCGTTGTTGGCGAAGGTAGCAAAAGCTCCGGCCATTTCTAAAGGAGTCAGGTCAACCGCACCCAAGGGCAAAGAAATTACCGGTTCCATCGGACTTCTGATGCCGAGCACCCGGCAAATCTCAATCACTTTATTCAATCCGACTTCTTGACCAAGCTTGACCGCGGGAATGTTGAGAGATACTTCCAAAGCTCTGCGGATGCTGACGGCACCGGAGAACCCGCCGCCGTAGTTTTGAGGGTAGTAGTAGCCGTCGCCGTCGCGGTAGCCGACAGGGGAGTCGTAGACAACTGAATCGGGGCTGTATTTGCCGCTAGCAAAGGCAGCGTAGTAGATAAAAGGCTTAAAAGAAGATCCGGGCTGGCGGCGTGCTTGAATGGCACGGTTGAACTGACTCTTTTCGTAATCGACACCGCCCACCATTGCTTTGACGAAGTGGGTGCGGGGATCGACGGCGGCTAGGGCAATTTGACCTTCCTCGCGATCGTAAAACAGCCCTTGGTAGTAAAGCCGATTGTGCCACGCTTTGACGGTCTCTTCGGCTATGCGCTGCATTTTGAGGTCGATCGTGGTTTGAACGCGCATTCCTCCCTTAACCACGGCATCTCGCCCGAAACGCCGAGTCAGTTCCTGGACTACGGCTTGTGTTACGTAAGGAACTTGAGAGCCGCCAAAAGAGGTAATTTTGCCTAGCTTAATTTTTTCCTGGCGGGCAGCAGTCTCTTGGGCCGGCGTAATCCATTTAAGATCCTTCATGCGGCTTAAAACGGTTGTTTGCCGCTCTTTTGCCAACTTGTAATTGACGAAAGGACTGTATTCTTCGGGGGCAGAAATTAAGCCGGCCAGCATCGCTGCTTCTGAAAGAGTCAAATTACTTGCTGACTTGTTGAAATAGCTTCGAGAGGCTGTCTCCACGCCGTACAAGTTGTGACCTAAGTAGATTTGATTCAGGTATAGTTGCAGAATTTGGTCTTTGTTGAGAATTTGCTCCAAGCGGATAGACATTACCGCTTCAGCTACCTTGCGACTAAATTTTGACTGGGGAGAAAGAAACAGGTTCTTGACTAGCTGCATAGTCATAGTCGAGCCGCCTTCAACGGTTCTACCTTTCTCTAGGTTGACTATGAGAGCTCGGGCTATCCCGCCGGGGTTGATGCCTTTGTGGGTAAAGAAGTTGCTATCTTCGATCGCCAGAACAGCTCGTTTCAGGTTCGGGGAGATTTGGTCAAGGGGTACGACATCCCGGTTGGCTTCGTCGTGGATGCTGGCTAGGGGCTTGCCGTTGATGTCGTAAATGTGGGTAGTTTCTGTAGGAGAGTAGGTTTGCAAGATCCGAACATCTGGCAAATTGCGGAAGCTGATAGCTAAGCCAACCAGTCCGCCAGCGACTACGGAACTGGCAAGCATTGTCATGCTGAGTATGGTTCCGGCAGTCACTTTACTGACTGACTGAACAAACTCGAATACGGGGGCTGAGTTTTCCGTGTTTTTGCGGACTGCGTTGGTTGACACGTGGATTTCACTTCCTCACTCGATTTGGGGTTTAAGACTTTTAATTTTAGATGCGAACCCTAGAGACAGTCAGTCGATTTTAGATTTTAGATTTTAGATTTTAGATTTATTCCACAGATGAATCTGGGAGTTTGAACAAGAGTCTAAAATTTGGGGATCTCCACGACTGTTGTCGGGGGCTGGTATCCGTTTTTGGGCGGGGTCAGCTAATGAAAGCCGGTCAGCTTTGGGATTATAGTAGCTTGATAGTTATGTTTTTATGCGTCAACCAGTGAGTGTAACTAATTCTGCTGCACTTTGGCAAAATATGATGGACGATCGCTCCCCGATGATAACTCCTAACCTTTCAGCGCTTTACCGCGGCGTCAGCCAGATTTTTCCAGATCGACCTGATTCTAGCAACCCTGACGAAAATTTAGCCCAACTGCTGGCAAAAGTCGATCGACCGTTGCGCGTCAAACTCGGAATTGACCCCACAGGGAGTGACATTCACTTAGGACACAGCATTTGTGTCCGCAAGCTGCGAGCTTTTCAAGATGCCGGTCACACAGCCGTACTGCTCATCGGAGATTTTACCGCAAGAATTGGCGATCCGACAGGGAAGTCGGAGATGCGCAGCCAGTTGACGGCCGAACAAGTGGCGGAAAATGCCAAGACTTATTTAGACCAAGTGCGTCCGATTCTAGATTTTGACACACCCGGGCGTTTGGAAATTCGCTACAACTCCGAGTGGTTGTCGAAACTGGATTTGGCGAAGATTTTGGAACTGCTGGGGACGATGACGGTGCAGCAGATGCTCGCTAAAGAGGGATTTGATAATCGGATGCAGCAGGAAAATGCAATTTATCTGCATGAGTTTCTGTATCCACTAATGCAGGGTTACGATTCGGTGGCTTTGGAAGCGGATGTGGAGTTGGGGGGAACCGACCAAAAGTTTAATATTGCGGTGGGGAGAGATTTGCAGCGGCATTTTGGGATGAAACCGCAGTTTGGTTTGCTGATGCCGATTTTGATCGGGACTGACGGCGTACAGAAGATGTCGAAGTCTTTGAACAATTATGTGGGTTTGTCGGAAGACCCGCTGACGATGTATTCTAAGTTGGAGAAAATTGCTGATAGTTCGATCGCCCAATATTTTGAACTATTGACAGATTTGCCACTTGATGAATTGCCAGAAAATCCGCGAGAAAAACAGAAACTTTTGGCTGTGGATGTGGTGCGCCAGTATCGGGGGAAGGAAGCGGCGGATCGCGCACAACAAGATGCAATTGCGCTGGTTAAAGGTGCTGCGGGACAAGCTGATGCTGTGGCGGAGTTTTCATTGGCAAACGTTCAGTTTCCGGCTAAGTTGTTTTATATTCTGAGTGCTAGCGGGCTTTGTAAAAGTAGCGGTGATGCGCGGAAATTGATGCAGGGCGGCGGGGTAAAGTTGGAGGGCGATCGGGTTTCTGATGTTAATCTTACTTTTGAATCACCTGCTGATTTATGCGGTAAGGTTTTGCAGGTTGGGAAGAATAAGTTTGTGCGATTGGTGTCTTGAATCTCTTTTTTAACCGCAGATGAATACTGAAGATAAACGCTGATGAACGCTGATAATCGAATTATTGTTGCTTTGGATGTTTCGAGTCAAGAAGAGGCGATCGCACTCCTCGACAAACTGCCTGATGTATCTTTCTGGAAAGTCGGTTTGGAACTGTTTGTGAGTTCCGGGCCGGGGATTTTGGAAATTTTAAAACAACGGGAAAAGCGGATTTTTCTGGATTTGAAATTTCACGATATCCCGAATACTGTGGCTGGTGCTTGTCGGGCTGCTGCTAAGTACAATGTGGATTTATTGACTATCCATTCTACTTGTGGTAAAGATGCTTTGAAAGCGGCACAGTTGGCTTTGACTGAAGGGGCGGCGGCTGTGGATAAACCGAGTCCTAAGTTGATTGCAATTACTCTGTTGACGAGTTTGAATTCGCGACAGTTGGCTTTTGAGTTGAAAATACCTTTGGAGTTGCCGGAATATGCTTTGCACATGGCATTGTTGGCTAAGGAAACGGGTTTAGCTGGTGCTGTTTGTTCTCCGCAAGAGGTGGAACAGTTAAGAATGAGTTGCGGGGATGATTTTCTGTTAGTTTGTCCCGGTGTGCGTCCGAAATGGGCAGATGGAGGCGATCAAAAACGATCGATGACTCCGAAGGCTGCTTTGAAAGCTGGTGCGGATTATCTGGTGATTGGGCGGCCGATTACTGCTTCGGACGATCCGGTGGCGGCTTTTGCGCGTATTTGTGAAGAGTTGGAGTAACAATAGGAATGTTGTTTTTTACCGCCGATAAACGCCGATGAACGCCGATGGAATTTTATCTGCCTTCATCTGTGTTTATCTGCTGATATATGGGGTTGCAACTCCGACTTTGGCAGTTAATTTTGTGACAAATCCTACTAACAGTATCAATGCAAGTTGGTATGGTTTGTTAGTGCGATCGCCCTGTCCTGCTGATTTAGAAACTTTGGTCGATCGCCTCTTGCAAGATTTGCCGAGTTATGCTAATCGCGTAATTGTGCGATCGCACTTTTCTCCTAACACTAACACACCGCCCGGTTACGCGCTGCCTCAAATAATTTTAGCCGGCCGCCCGGAGTTTGAACCGTTACCTTTAAATTCTGGGGATGCACTTCCAGAAAATGCCAGTCAAGTTTTCATTACGACTTTGGAACGGCAGTATCGCGGGGGAGAACGAGTCGAAATTCAGCAATATCATTGGTTATTTTTCACTAAAACGGAGAACGGATGGGAGTTGGCAAAAATCGTTTCTCGGTTTGGTACTGCGGCGGATATTCGTCCTTTATTAGGCCAAGATAGTGAAAGCGAAATTGCTGAGGCTATTCGTTTGTGGTTGCGCGATTGTCAGGCAAAAAATAAGTTGTCCCACAACTAAATTGTATTTTTGGGCGGGCGAGACGCCCACCCCACAAGAAATAATTGCGATCGTGGAACAGGCATCTTGCCTGTTCAAAACAAAGGTGTGAGAAAATTTAGTCTTTGTGTGCGGAACAGGCATCTTGCCTGTTCAGAACAAAGGTGTAAGAAAATTCACGAATTTTAGGTTGAGTGGGGGCTGGTTTTTGTAGATTGTGGGTGGGAATTGGAGATTTTTGGTGAACACGCCCTACAAATCAACCATAAAAATTCATTACATTGGCTATTTAAATTCATCCAATTTAGCCTTGATAGCCTGCATATCTTGCCACATAAACCATTTCGGAGTTTCCGGTTCGCGGGAGGGATTTCGCAGCAAGTACGACGGGTGAAAAATTGGCATACACAAACGATTTTCCCATTCAATCCATTGACCTCTGATTTTACTAATGGGTCGCTTGTCGCTTAGCAAACCTTTCAGGGCTGTTGCACCGGTTAATAAAATAATTTTGGGGTCTAAGATGCGGATTTGTTCGAGCAAGTAAGGTTTGCAAGCTTCGATTTCTTTTGCTGTCGGAGGGCGGTTGTTGGGAGGGCGACATTTGATGACGTTGGCAATGAATACGTCGGTTTCTGCACTCAATCCTACGGATTCTAAAATCTTATCTAACAGTTGGCCCGATCGCCCGACGAAGGGCAATCCGGTTTCGTCTTCGTTTTGTCCGGGCGCTTCTCCCACAATCAAAATTGAGGCTTGAGGATTGCCGCGCCCGATGACAGCGTGAGTGCGCGTATTGCCTAATTCGCAGCGATAGCAGCGGTTGCAGTGCTCGCCGATTTGTTCCATATTTTGATAAGTGCCGGGAGGAATGGGAATTTTGGCATTTGCTGGTATTGAGTCAGTTTGGAAAGTGGCACTTTGATTGTTGTCAAAAAGGCTCAGTTGCAAGTCACTGGACATAAATTTTACAATTAGGGAGATTTTTTTGAGTCTAGAGTTTATAGTTTAGATCGGGTTTGGTGATTTGAGATTGGCTAGAAGCTTGTATGCGATGCTGTCGATCCCACAATCTCAAATTAATACTCGCAAGTCTCACATTATTTCGTTGAGCTCGTACAGGCAAAAATATGTTCTCTAACCCGTTTTTTGACGATCGCGCCGATGCAGGCGAAAAACTGGCCGAGGCAGTTCTGGACGAGCTCGGTAAGTTGAATTTAACCGCACAGGAGGCTGTTAAACCGATTGTTTACGCCTTGCCGCGCGGAGGTTTGCCAGTTGCTGTGCCGATTGCGCGCCGCTTGGGCTGTCCTTTGGATGTGGTTGTCGCCAAGAAAATTACTCGCTCAGATAATTTAGAATTGGCGATCGGGGCTGCAACTGCTGACGGCCACGTTCTCTGGCAAAAGCAAAAGCAGCACAATTTGCGCTTGCAAAAATTAGCACTGCCCGTGGCTCAAAATAATGCTCAATCTCTGCTGGCGGATTTATCTGCGGGACGCCCCAACGTCAGCGCGACAGGGGCTTTGGCGATTGTGGTGGACGATGGCATTGCTACGGGGATGACGATGGCTGTGGCGGCGCTGGCTTTGCAGTCGCAGCAACCTGCGGCTTTGTGGATTTGTGCGCCTGTCGCCCCGGTAGAATTGATGGGATTTTTGGCCGAAATGGGCGATAAGTCGATTATTTTGGAAACCCCAGACCCTTTTTACAGTGTCAGTCGCTTTTACGGGCAATTTCCGCAGGTTGAGACGGCGGAGGCTTTAAAGTGTTTGCAGCAACAAACTGAGTGGCGATCGTAGGTTAAGCTAGAAGGCTAAATCCAAAAGCTCGATCGCTAAAAAATGAGACCTTGGCAATATTGGTTGGACACTTTAATTCTGTCTACTCAGCACGATCCGCCTCGCTTTGTTGAGTTGGTGATGTTGACTTTGGCGATGATTTTGCTCGTGCTGTGGAGTGTAACATTGGAGTGGCAGTATTTAACGCTGTCTTTGAGTTATATAATTGGTTCGTCTTTTTCAATTTTGGTGCGGGAATCGATGGGCCCGCGGCCTCAATTTCAACTAACTCATCTGACAGCCTTGTTGTTATTAATAATCAGTTTTTATAGTTTTGCTGAACTGATTAGATAGTTAAGGCAGTTTTGATTTGTAGAGGCAGGTTTTACAATCTCATTGCGAAGGTCGTGAAGCAATTGTATAACTTATATAGCAATCCTCAGCGGGTTGTGAACGAGATGTTTTTTTGAACAAACCGCGAATACCCGAAGAAAGAGAATATTGAGAGTTGACAAATCATTAGCCATCATCCTACATTCTCATAGAATTGATGTAAAATTATGCGGTTGCCGGCGGGATCGAAGGCATAGATTTCTAAACCGTGAGAAGTTTTGATAATTTCTCCGGCGGGGGGATAACCCAAAGCCCAAATTCGGGCGATCGCAGTTTCGATATCGCTGACTTCCAAACACAAACTCATGCCTGTTTTTGCTCGATTGGCAAATTCCGATTTGTGGGAATCTTTGGGTTTGAATATGCCGAGTCTTAAGCCGGGGAGTTGAAATTCAGCATAAGTATTGGGAATGTAGGGGTTCGGTTCTAGGTCGAGAAATTTTGTGTAAAATTTCACGAGAACTTCTTTATCAAGGTCTGCTAAAGTCACTAGGGCGGCGCTGTATAGGAAACTCATATAAATTGGTAATGGAGAATTAGTAATATTATAACTTTCTCTCTCTTTAAAATCCTCCAATTCGTCCGACTATTTGGATTTTACCTTGTCGAGATCCTTTGAGAATCACAGCTTCGCCGCTTTGCGGAACAATATCAGTAATCGCGGTAATATTTACTTGATGAGTTACCAGAATAATCGCGCCTTTAGTGTTGCGGTTGTCAAGAATCAACTTGCGGAGTGTAGCTGTTTGTCTGGCTTCTTTGCTGCTGTCGCTAAAGAACGAGTTCAGTGCTGGGAACGGTTCGACTTTGCCTAAATTTGTCAGTTTTGCTGTTTCCAAACACCGACACCACTGACTCGATAAAACTCTGGCAACTTTGATGTTGCGATTGCGAAATTCGGCTCCAATTTGCTTGGCTTGGGTTCTTCCTTGTGCTGATAAATTGCGCTGGGTGGAACAGTCGCCTAACTTAAAGTTAGCAGGATCTCCCGTACCTGGGGCGATCGCGTGTCGCATTGCTACCACCAACCCAGTCTCGCCCCGCTGCAACAATTGCCACCCTGCTTGAGTTTGCGTGTTGGTTGCTGCGTCAGAAGTTGCAGTTGCAGTAATTAAGCCGATCGACAATACTAAAGCTAGCAAACCGAAAAAGCCTTTCCAGTTGAGGTAAATCCGCGCCGCCATTGTTCAAGAAGTTATAAATTATCTTATCATATTAAGATACAACAAATATTGCTCTATGGAACTCACCAATTTTATTGCTCTGTCTGTCATTGTTGCCCTCGTGCTGGGGATTGGGTTGGGAACAATGACTTGGGCTTACTTCGGCAAGGGCAGCATTTCTGTACTCTTTAAAGAACCAATTTTAACTTACCCAGAATTTCCAGATACCGACAGCGGCAGTAAAGCTTCCGTTGATTTTCAACAAGGAATTGAGGCTTATCAGTCGGGAAATTACCGCAAAGCCAAAGATAAATTTACCAGCGCTGTAGAACTGGTTTCAACCTTGGCAGAAGCGTACCACAATCGCGGCTTGGCTTTTGCGAATTTGCGATCGGATGACGAGGCTGTTGCCGATTTGCTCCGCGCCAGCGAATTATACCAACAGCAGGGGACTGGATTTGCGATCGACACGATTAAACAAAATCTTGCCGCCTTGAAGCAGCGCAAATTAGAACGAGAAAAACAAAAAGCAGTAGCGACATAAATTATTAGTTTTAGCCCGTATAACTCAACCTAAACCTGGAGTTGTGAGCGAAAAAACCCGGTTTCTTTAATGCCTTTCGGAGAAACCGGGTCTGTTTACACAAATTTTATTAAAGTTAAAAATCAAGATTTAACATTCTCCAGATTGACTAATTTTTTCTAGCATCTTCTATTTTGTCGATTTGAGAAATCATCATTTCTCGGCTAGGTGCCACAACTCGATAATTAGTAATGGGATCGTAAGCTTCCCATTCTTGAGTTACTTCGCTGTCTTGCCACAAAAACCATTCCCGATAAATTTCGCCGTCATCAATGTCGCCGCACA
This sequence comes from Microcoleus sp. S28C3, assembly GCF_036700785.1. NCBI lineage: Bacteria > Bacillati > Cyanobacteriota > Cyanophyceae > Oscillatoriales > Microcoleaceae > Microcoleus > Microcoleus sp. S28C3. The sequence goes on from NZ_JAUBPO010000041.1 coordinate 54,714, forward strand.
ATGGAAGCCAATCATCTCCTCCCAAGCTATCAAAATCTCCTCCTACTAAGTCAATCCAAGCTGCAAGGATACAAGATTCAATAGCATTATTGTTAACAGCAACGGTGTTATATTCAATAGAAGTTTCGGGAAAACAAAGTGTGGATTTCATAAGCTGTACCTGAATGTTATGTTATTAATTTATAAAAAATTCCTCAACGGCAGTGAAAGCAGAATGCCGCTATCTCAACCTCCACAGTTCCCACCTGGAAACACATTGAGAACCAAAGCGCTCAAATGCCGATTCTGTAAGACTTGAGAGCGATTTGAGTCAAGTCGCTACAGAGGCTAAATTGAGCCACTTTGCCAACTGGCATAGAAGAAAGCCGGATCGACAGATATTGCTGGCGAAGGATCTCGCGCCTTGAGGAGCAAAGACAGCGCGACTGCCAATTGTATACTTGGTAAGTTGGCGAGTTTCAGTACAGTTTTTGTGATAAAATTAGTAGCAAGCGAACTTTCATACCGACAGCCCGGTTTGGTCAAAAGCTTTCCAACGGTGGTGCGATCGCCAGTTTTGATTTATTGTTAATTTTGCGAAGTCCCGATCGACTGTTAGGGAAAAAAAATTATGCAAGCAACCAACCAAGAAAGAATTATCGATTTGACAATCCACTATACCAATGGCAAACAGCAACACTTCCAGTTCATTGCTCCAGAGGGAACAGTAGGAGAGCAAGCAACTTTAGGCACTCGCCTGCACAAAATGTTGACGGCAGACCCGATAATTCTCGAATTGGCAGATAAACTGGTAGTTATCCCAGTTCACAACATACAAAGTATTGAAATATCGCCGGTTCCTCCCAAATTGCCAGAGGGTGTCATTTCCCCAATGCGAGAAATCAAGAAATAGCTAAGCTGTTCTGCATCTAAATTCAACTGAAAAGGCGGGCAGGATGCCCACTCCACGCAAGCTTTTAATAAACAGAAATGTTTTAATTAAAGGCGCGGCAACTTATTACAGCTAACAGATTGAAATTACCCAAAAACTTGTCGATCGCAGGGACGTTATATGTCGCGTGAGTGAGGGGAATAATTGCAGATTTCGCAGACTTTGACTTACCAGAAAAAATGCTAGAACTCCACTGTCACACTACTTATTCCGACGGCACTCTCACCCCTGCCGAACTCGTAGCCGCCGCCGCGTCTTCGGGGGTTCGCGCCTTAGCCGTCACCGATCACGATACGATGTCGGGTTGGGATGAAGCCTTCGCCGCCGCTGCTTTGTGCGGTATCGAAATAGTCCCCGGACTGGAGCTCAGCACCGTTCACAACGGCCGTTCGCTGCACATTTTAGGTTTTTATCCCGATGCAAATAAGTTGCGAGTTCCTTTGAACGATCGCCTGGAAGGAAGGTTTCGCCGATCGCAGGAAATGGTCGAAAAATTAGCAGCAATGGGATACGCGATCGAACTGCCAAAAACATCTCCAGGAATGGCACCTGGACGGCCTCACATTGCCTCTGCGCTAGTAAAAGCAGGTCACGCCAAATCATCGCGGGAAGCATTCGATCGCTGGCTGGGAGATGACGGCCCTGCCTACGTGCATTACGAGAAATTCTCGATCGCCGAAGGCATTGATTTATTGCGAAGTTGCGGTGCAGTACCAGTTTGGGCTCACCCTTATTTATTTCGCGGCGGCGCTGTTGAGGAAGTCTTACAAGAATTAGTAGATGCTGGTTTAATGGGAGTTGAAGTATACCATCCCAGCCACAGTTCTAGCCAAATCCAAAAGTTAAAAGATTGGTGCCTTCATTACGGTTTGCTGGCAACTGGTGGCAGCGATTATCACGGCCCAGATCCTGAAAGGAAAGCAGCAGATAGCACTCAATTGAATATGCTGCATTTGCCGTTAGAATTACTGGAACCGATTAAAGTTGCTGCGGCGAGTTTGAAATAGTTTTTTAGGACGAATTTTGCGGATGTATACAGTTGTCAAAAAAAAATCCTTGGCTTTTTGAGTGACGAGTTTGACGGAAATAAATCATCAGAAGAAGACCGAGGTCAAGCAGAATATAAATTAATATGAAGTTAAAGGCAATTGCAGGCAAGTTGATTTTACAATGTTACTAAAGCAACTTGCCAAACGGAGCTTATCATGAGTACAGAAGACAGAGCGAAGGCGATCGGCAAAAATTTAGAAGGCAAAGCTCAGGAAATTTTCGGCAACATCACGGGCAACAAAAAAGACCAGGTTGAAGGCAAAGCCAAACAAGCGGAAGCCTCCGCCCGACACGCCGCAGAAGATGCTAAAGATGCTGTGAAAAATCTGACAGATAAAGCCAAAAGGTCGATCGACAAATTGTAGAAACCGCGCTATACCAAATCCTGGCTAATAGAATTCGCTTCATATCAAATCCTTTGCTATCAATAGGGTTTGATATGATTTATTTTTAGAATGTGCATAAAACTGGGTGACTCCTGCGATATCTCTTCAAAAGCGCAATGGAGAAGTCCCTATGATGATTGATTTTACACCGGATTAATTTCGTAGTAAGGACTTCAGTCCTTATCGCATTGCCTTTACGAAAAATTTTTGCTCAATTCTGCATAAAGCCGCCAAAACCTGCGATATCAGAGTATCAACACGCAAAAACTGGACTATGACGAGACATGATACGCCCGTCGAACCCTTAGCAGGTTTAGTTCCTGTAGCGGCAAGTTTCAGCTTGTTGCTTCCACCCACGGGTTGGGAACTCAAACCGATTTCCTTGACTTTGTTATTGCTGGCACGTTACAGCGCTATTTTCCCTGGGATAATCGAATTATCTCGATGTCATCAGAACGTGCCTGTGAACACCGACGAACAGTTACGCCAACTTCTACAACTCTTGAAAGACTCGCCAGAGGGGAGTAAGGAACAAGAAAGACTCAAAAATCAATTGTGCCAACTCATTCCCGATTTGCCCGGAATTCGCAAGCATCCTTATCCTAATATTGATTTAGAGGAAATGATGCAGGAAGCTTATTGGGGTTTTATCAAAACGCTTTCGGCATTTTTGCGGGGAATTGACCTCGACAATCTCGCTGCTGATGTGTTGCGAACCCGAGTAGTTCAGCGGTTCAATAAAACTCTCAAAAACAAAGTCTATGACCAATATCGCCGGATGCAGCAACAGATTTTTACTATTAGTTTTGATGCTCCGATTACGAGCAACCCAGGTGAAAAATTTGAGGCTCAAGAACCGATAGACCATACCACGAAAAATGGGATTGAGCAACTCATCGAGAGAGAACAAGCTGAAAATAAGCAGCGCATCGGTCGCAAACTATGGCAGTGTATTGAAGACGATCCGACGGGAGAACTGCGAAACAGTTATCCCAATGAAAAAATAGATAAGAAGAAGCCAAATAATCCCGAAAATCGCCGCCCTCGACCGGATGCCAATTCTCACGTACTCGCACTGCGATTGCTGTTGCAAGACCCTCCAGATAAATTGTCTGAAATTGCCAGAGAGTTAAACATTGACTATCAAACTCTCAACTCTCACTGGAAAAGAAATGGTTTGGCTCTCGTCAAAGAGATTGCACTTAAGTTGGGATATCAACCCGAGGAATAATGGTGAATAGCATGGATACTTATTTGTTAGAAATTCCTCTGGAGCAAACTGCCCGCAATTTGGCTCTGCAATTTGCTTCAGAGCAAGCTAATCCGCAAAAAGGCAAGCGGGTTTATTTCAATACCCTGGCGGTTTGGGCGGTTAACTATTTCTTGGAATGGATGGAAATGGAAACCGATATTGATGGCGGTGATAGTTGGAATTCAGCAATGCGGGCAGTTTTGGATGTCGGCGATTTGGTTTTGCCTGGAATTGGCAAGATAGAATGCTGTCCGGTTCAGCTTGGAGAATCGGCGATTTCTCTGCCGGAAGTGCGGGAAAACCGCATTGCATATATCGTCGTTCAGTTTGCGGAACCTTTCGATAAAGTGAAACTTTTGGGGTTTATTCCGGCTGTGGAAATTCAGGATGAAACTGAAGAGATTTCTCTAGCTAATCTCAAACCAGTTGAGGAATTGTTAGATTATTTGGATCGAATTGAGTTGGCAATTCCGCTGTTGCAAGGTGAAATTGAAGAGTTGCTATCTGATTTGGGAGAAGATGACCCCGTACAAGCACAAGTTCGCGAGAAATTGCAAAACAAATCTATTTCTGAAATTGTGGCAATTTTGAATAAAGTTTTGCACAGTAGTGAGAAATCTGACTGGGGATATGAAGGGGGGAAGGCTTTAGCGGGAAGTGGTTCTAGCAGTGGAGGTTTGGGAAATAGAGATATATCTTTTTCTCGTGATAAATATTCACCTGTTGAGAAAGCTTCAGATATTGAGGAGGATGTGAAAGCGGAACTGAATCTGATTGCTGAAGATTTCTTGGAGAAGTTAGCTGAGATTTGGGGAGAGGGTGATGATTTTGCCTTGTCATAAATCGGCAATCTCCCAGAAATCTGGATAAATTTCCATGACTTGTAGATACTGTCTTGACCTGTCAAGGGGTATCTACAATATTCCCAAGACAAATATCTATAATTTTTCAGGAATCTGCATAATTCTACCCCAAATTCCCGATCGATATATATACACAATAAACAGAAACTCCAATGGACGAACAACGCATCGCCGCCTATCTCGAACTGATTCAAGCCCTAATTGAGTGCCCTAGCGGTGAAGAGGATGATATTCTCAACGCCAATCGAGACTTAGTTGATGCCAATTTTGTGCAAGTCATGGCAGCGGAAGCGGAGAAGATGGCAGCAGAGGGCAACTCCAAGGCAGCTTGGTTGCAGAATCTAGCGGCACAATTGGCAAACTTTGTCGGCAGTACAGCAACTCCTGAAGAGTATTTTTCTTTCTTGATGGAGGTGTTGCAAGCAACGTCAGACAGTGGCGGATATCCTCAAGTCGTATATCGTATTTTACAACAAAACTTCGATAAATTGGATTTAAATTTTGCTCGAATATTACAAGCTTGGGCTACATCCACATTCACAGAAGTTATCTCAGAAGAAGCTGCATCCATCGCAGGAATTATTGCCAATTTTGGCAACTTCATTAATCAGTTTCCTCTGGGGCGGCAGGCATGGAATTTAGAAATAGGTATTGCTTGTTATAGCGCAGCATCAGAAGTCTATACCCGCGAGAATTATCCCCAACAATGGGCAACGGTTCAAAACAATTTGGGCAATGCCTATAGGGACAGAATAGAAGGAGTCAGGGCGACGAATATAGAAGAGGCGATCGCCTGTTATCGGGAAACATTAAAAGTCTATACCCCCGATGCTGATCCCGAACAATGGGCAGGGACTCAAAACAATTTGGGGGCTGCCTATGGTGTCAGAAGAGAGGGAGTCAGGGCGGCGAATATTGAAGAGGCTATCGCCTGTTTTCGGGAAGCTTTAAAAGTCCGTACCCGCGACGCTTATCCCGAAGATTGGGCAATGACTCAAAACAATTTGGGGAATGCCTATAGAGACAGAATAGAAGGAGTCAGGGCGGCGAATATATAGCGATCGCAAATGGTTTGTAAATCATAAATCATGTATAATCAGGTATGTGAATCTAAGTAGGAGTTGAAATGG
>NZ_JAUBPO010000042.1:0-60233 GCF_036700785.1 Microcoleus sp. S28C3
GGGTCATTTTTTAACGTTATATGCTTGCTATGTAAGCATTATAACCTATTTTTATCGTATTTTATGTTTAAGTCCCGTTAGGAACTCAAAATGCCAGCGGAGGCGATCGCACTCGCGACCTCAGAAATCCGGTTTCTGACTATATTGCTCGTTAATAAACCTAGGAGCTTTGCGAAAAACCAAGTTTCTAGCCCACCCACGAGTAAACCCTGAAACTCTCCGGAGTTTTGTGATAATATTATGAGTAATTTGGAGTGTCAAAAAAAGACAATGAGAATCAACAAGCAGCAGCCTAGAATATCTATAAAACCTTCAGTGATTAAAGCTATAGCTCTGTTCTGTCTGTGCTGCTTGTTAACTGCAAGCTGCGGACAGAGAGCCAATCGATCGGTTAATGCGAGCGGCGAAAATGTTAATAACCGCGTTACTATTGGCACAACCTTGAAATTGCGGACGATCGACCCTGCGGACGCTTACGAAATTATATCGGGGCAACTGCTGCAAAATTTGGGCGATACTCTCTACACTTACAAGTCGGGAACTACTGAGTTAATTCCCCACTTAGCGACAGCACTTCCAAAAGTTAGCCAAGACGGGTTGACATATACAATCCCCTTGCGTCAAGGCGTTATTTTTCACGACGACACACCGTTTAACGCCGCAGCAATGGAATTTTCCTTGCAGCGGTTTATCAAAAATGCCGGCCGTCCTGCTTTCTTGTTGAGCGATGCAGTAGAATCTGTGAAAGCGACGGGCGAATACGAATTAACTTTTCAACTCAAAAAGCCTTTTGCTGCTTTTCCTTCCCTGTTGACATTTGCCGGTATTTGTGCAGTTTCTCCAAAAGCCTACGAGATTGGGGAGGGTAAATTTAAACCCGATACGTTTGTAGGAACTGGACGCTACAAGTTGGCGAAGTACGGCAGCGATTCTCTCAAGTTTGACGTGTTTGACAAGTATTGGGGAGAAAAACCAGTTAATCAAGGAATTGACCTTTTGCTGCTTTCTAGTTCGTCAAATTTGTTCAATAGTTTTCGGACTGGTGGAGTCGATGTGGCTTATTTGTCTATGGATGCAGACCAAGTTCGCAGCTTGGACGAGGGAGCAAAACAAGGCAAATGGCAGGAAATCGCCGGGGAAAGCAGTACGGTTAGTTACATGACGCTGAATACCAAATCTAAACCGCTGGATAAGTTAGAAGTGAGACAGGCGATCGCCGCAGCGATGGATCGCCCGCTGATTAACGATCGCGTACTGCGGGGACAAGCACAACCGCTTTACAGTTTGATTCCCACAACCTTCGACGTTCAAAAACCGATTTTTAAAGAACTGTACGGCGATGCCAACACTGCAAAGGCTAAGGAACTTTTAACGAAAGCGGGATACTCGGCCGCAAATCCTTTTGTTCTGCAAATTTGGTATCCTTCAGCTTCCACAAAACGAGCTTTAGTGGCGAGTACGATCGAGGCGCAAGCTAAACTCAAAATGGACGGGATGATGCAGGTTGAAATTAACAGCGTTGAATCTCCGACTTTGTTTCAAAATATAGAGAAGGGGATTTATCCTGCCGTTTTAGTTGATTGGTATGCCGACTTTTTCGACGCCGACAATTATATTCAGCCGTTTTTGGATTGTGCCACTGGTTCGGCCGCCGGGGGCTGTGAAAAGGGTGCTAGTCAAGGTCAGGGTTCGTTTTATTATAGCGAGCGGGTAAATCAACTGATCGACAAGCAACGAAAAGAACCAAACCCTCAAACCCGCAAAGCCCTCTTTGCCGAAATTCAAGATATACTGGGTCAAGATGTACCTTTTATCCCTCTTTGGCAGGATAAGGACTATACCTTTGCTCAGAAAAATATTACCGGCGTCCGTTTAGAACCGACACAATCTTTTCCTTTTTGGTTCCTGAAAAAGCAATAATTCTTTACAAGAATTTGCAGGAGTTGAAACGTCAATTATTATTGCATATTTTCTGCACAACAGGGTGATGATTGTCACAGTTTATGAAAGAGACCCATCACCCAACCCTCTCAAAAAATGTGGGATATTATTAAAGAGAGATATTGCTGAGGGTAAGTATATGAAACTTGGAATTTTAACAACAACAGGGCTACTGATTGCGATCGGTTTGGCCTCTGGAGTAAAAGCAGAAAACGTATCACAAGTCAAGCAACTATTAGAAACTAAAAAATGTAGCAAATGTGACTTGACAGGATCGCAACTTGCTGGTATGGATCTGAGCGGAGCAGATTTGAGCGGTGCGAATCTGCGGGGTGCAAATTTGAACGGTGCAAATTTGAACGAAGCCAAATTGAACGAAGCAAATCTGAAAAAAGCTAAATTGCAAGGTGCGAGTTTAATTGGGGCTAAATTGCACGGTGCCAATTTGGAGGGTGCTGATTTGAGCCGCGCTAATCTGAGTCTGGCCGGTTTAGTAATTGCCAGTTTGAAAAATACCAACCTCACCAGCGCTAATTTAATCGGTGCTAATTTAGAAAGCGCCGATTTGGCGGGTGCGAACCTGAGAAATGCTCGCCAGTCCGTTGCGAATTTAGCTAATATCAGCCTCAGAGGTGCCAGTGTATCGGGAATAGACGTACAGGGAGTCAACTTGCGGGATGCAAATTTGACCAATGCAAATTTGACCAATGCAAATTTGAACGGTTCCGACTTGACCGGTGCTAATTTAAAGAATGCCAATATGGCAAATGTAGATTTGAAAAACGCTTCTCTGCCGTAGGACGATCGCCAATTGCTATATCAAACTCTGGTCCTTAAAAAGCTTAATATAATAATGTAGGGGCAATTCTGAAATTGCCCCTACATTTTTTTTATTTGTAGGAATTATCAAGTTTCCGGTCGCTGCGCGGATCGTTGTTCGGTGCGAGAAGCTTTTCGCTGGCATCTGCCATTGCTTCATATTTTGATGTCGACTCAATCTTCTTCCTGAGTATCTTGGGCGAAGCGGATAATGTCATCATCGCCGAGGTATTCGCCATTTTGGATTTCAATCATCACTAGGGGAATAACGCCTGGATTTTCTACGCGGTGAGCAGTATTCATGGGAACGTAGGTTGACTGTTTCTGCATGAGAATCGTCTCTTTGTCGTCGCAGATAACTTTAGCGGTACCGGAGACGACAACCCAGTGCTCGCTGCGGTGATAGTGCATTTGGGTGCTGATGTGGTGTCCCGGTTTGACTTCAATGCGATTGATCTTGTAACGATCGCCCGCGTCTATGACTGTAACTTTGCCCCAAAACCGGGTTTGTGTGCGATCGTCAATTTTTTCGATTGTGTCCACTGTTTCCACCATCCTATTTATCTCGCTAACGGTGTCTGCAAAAATAGCTGTAGTTAAAAGTATATCAGGGATAGGGTAAGCGGGTAAGTGCGATGGGGCGATCGGCTTCTGCAACCTTCGCTAACGAGTTCATTCCTAAGTTTTTATCCCAGAATCCAGCTTCATGAGATTAATCGCCATTCGTGAGCATCCACAAACTGAGACAAATGACCCACATTTGTTGTCGCAATCACCACTTCATTGCCTGCATTTACTTCCAATATTGCTTGAGCCGCCAGAATCACATCCCCGTCAAGTGCATTGGGTTCTGCTGTTGTCTTTCCTCTGTTTCGTGCATCCGCCCACAACTGAGCCGCTAGAAGCATTACCTCGGTAGTCAAAGGACGGTAGGGGATTTGCGATTTAAGTTGATCGAGTCGTCTAATACCTGCCGTTTTATCTGCACGAATTAATTCGCGCCTCACCTCATAGTCAGCAATTTCAGGAAGCATGACAATGTAACCTTTTAGCGGCAAAGATTGCAGCCAGACTTTACCCTCTTGAGATAAAGGAGAGGCGGCTTTGGGATTTGTAACAATTCCTAAAGGCCCAGAATCTAACAAAACTATTCTGCTCATGGACTATATATGCACCGGGTTTTCTTCTAGTGCCTTGCGGAGAACTTCAGCGGTTTCTGTTTGTTCCTGTTCATCTCCATCGTCTATCCAAGACTGTAACAGCTTGCTCAGAGCTTCGTGCTGCTGTAAATAATCGATAATTTCTGGTTTTTCGTTATCCTCATTTCCTTCCTTTCGCCCCGCTAGTATTGCTCTCCTCATATTTTGATCTCTGTTGATACTTCCCTCCTTCGACTGTTTAGTAAAATCTACATTTTCAGGTGTCTCGGCGGGTTCCGACAATCCTGGCTTAATTGTCACAGTTTCCAGAAATAACCTCATCATTTTAAGCAAATTAGGCCAATATTCTCTCGGAGTTTGCTGAATTACACTGAGAAACTCTACCATTTCATTACCAATGCGAGTTTCTGGCGCTGAAGTTGGTGTCTCTGGGTTTTCAGTGATTAAAGCTCGTTCAGACATACTTTTTTTCTCCTCAAACGGATTTATAGAAATTGGCAGGTCGATATCCTGGCTCGGAATTAGAGATTGGCTATCGAACTCGCCTCTACTTATATTTTAAACAAAAAACGGGGGATGATTCATGGAGATTCTGGGATGTTTTGTTACCGCAGATGTCAGCGGATTAACACAGATGAACGCAGATAAAATTCATCTGCGTACACCTGCGTTCATCTGCATTTCAAAATAAGCAGTTCGCTGATTTTCGATGAAATTACTTGCTCAACACACCATCGGTAATTCCCAAAAGATCCTCAATGCGAGGCATATCTTCCAAAGCAATCACTCTGCCTTCATCCTCAAAACCAGCAATTTGATCGAAATTCAAATACCGATACAAATCACTAGCAAAAGGATCGATTCTTTTTGACACAATGTCGTTGTATTCTTGGACTGTGGGAATTCTACCTAACAGCGAACAAACGGCAGCCAATTCCGCCGAGCCGAGATAAACTTGGGCATCTTTGCCCATGCGGTTGTTAAAGTTGCGAGTAGAAGTTGAAAACACCGTTGTCGCATCTTTAACCCGCGCTTGATTTCCCATACAAAGACTGCATCCGGGCATTTCTGTGCGAGCTCCAGCAGCTCCAAAAATGCTGTAATAACCTTCTTCTTTGAGTTGCTGTTCGTCCATCCGAGTTGGCGGACAAATCCACAGGCGAGTTTTCACTTCCCCTGCACCTTCTAACACCTTCGCAGTGGCGCGGTAGTGACCGATATTTGTCATGCAAGAACCGACAAATACTTCGTCAACCCGATCGCCCGCAACCTCACTCAACAACTTAACATTATCCGGGTCATTGGGAGCAGCCACAATTGGCTCTTTAATCTCGTTCAGATCGATTTCGATGATTTCAACATACTCCGCATCAGCATCCGCCTCCAGCAGCACCGGATTAGCCAGCCATTCCTCCATCTTCGCTACCCGGCGCATCATCGTCCGCGCATCTTGATAGCCCCGCGCCACCATGTTTTTCAGCAGCGCCACATTGGAACGAATGTACTCGGAAACAGTCTCCACACTCAGTTTAATCGTGCATCCGGCGCAAGAACGCTCGGCCGTCGCATCGGTCAATTCAAAAGCCTGCTCGACCTTCAAATCTGGCAAACCTTCAATCTCCATAATCCGCCCAGAAAAGACGTTCTTCTTATTCTGTTTCGAGACTGTCAGCAAACCTTTTTTAATCGCCACGTAGGGAATTGCATTCACAACATCCCTGAGCGTTACTCCGGGCTGCAATTCACCCTTAAACCGCACTAAAACCGATTCCGGCATATCCAAAGGCATCACGCCCAAGGCAGCAGCAAAAGCTACTAATCCCGAACCCGCAGGAAATGAAATTCCTAAAGGGAAACGAGTGTGAGAATCGCCGCCAGTTCCCACTGTATCCGGCAATAACATTCGGTTCAGCCAAGAGTGAATAATGCCGTCTCCTGGCCGCAAAGCTATGCCGCCCCGCTGTGCCATGAAATCCGGCAATTCGTGGTGAGTTTTGACATCAACTGGTTTCGGATAAGCGGCGGTGTGGCAGAAACTTTGAATTACCAAATCGGCGCTAAATCCCAAGCAAGCAAGTTCTTTCAATTCGTCCCTAGTCATCGGCCCGGTGGTATCTTGCGAGCCGACTGTTGTCATGGCTGGTTCACAAGATGTACCGGGACGAACGCCGGACAAACCGCAAGCTTTGCCTACCATTTTTTGTGCTAAAGTGAAGCCTTTGCCTGTATCGGTGGGAATAGTCGGGCGGGTGAAAATAGTGCTGGGTTCTAGTCCTAAAGCTGCGCGGGTTTTGTCGGTTAAAGTGCGTCCAATTAATAGCGGAATTCGGCCGCCGGCGCGAACTTCGTCTAGAATTGTGTCGGGTTTGAGGGTGAAGGTGGAGATGATTTCTCCGGCTTCGTTGGTGATTTCGCCTTTGTAGGGATGGATGGTAATTACCATTCCTGTTTCCATTTTGGAGACATCGCATTCGATCGGCAAAGCGCCGGAATCTTCAGCGGTATTGAAGAAAATCGGGGCGATCGCACTTCCTAAAATATAACCGCCGCTGCGCTTGTTCGGCACAAACGGAATATCATTGCCAATGTGCCACAGCACCGAATTAATCGCCGATTTCCGCGAGGAACCGGTACCGACAACATCGCCGACGTAGGCTACGGGATGGCCTTTTTGCTTCAACTCTGCGATCGTTTGCAGAGCTCCTGGTATCTTACTTTCCAGCATCACCAAAGCGTGCAGGGGAATGTCCGGCCGGGTGGTAGCATGAGGTGCTGGCGACAAGTCGTCAGTATTGGTTTCTCCGGGAACTTTGAAGACTGTAACGGTAATGACTTCCGGCAGTACGGGGCGGCTGGTGAACCACTCGGCTGCAGCCCAAGAATCGACTACCTGCTTGGCGTAGGGATTGGTATCGGATAAAGTCAGAATGTCGTGGAAGGCGTCGAATACTAACAGGGTTTTGCTCAAGGCCCGGGCTGCGGTAGCGCCAATGGCGGTTTCGGCAGTGGGATTGAGCAAATCGATTAAAGATTGCACGTTGTAACCGCCCATCATTGTCCCCAGCAGGTAAACTGCCCATTTGGGAGCAATTAGGGGGCTGTGGATTTCACCTTTAGCAATGCCGGTTAAAAAACCAGCTTTGACGTAGGCGGCGCTGTCTACTCCGGGCGGGACGCGATCGCGCAATAATTCTATTAAGGTTTCTTCTTCTCCAGCCGGCGGACTTTTCAGCAGTTCACACAGTTCCGACGTTTGCTGGGCGTCTAGCGGCAGCGGTGGAATTCCCAAAGCGGCCCGTTCGGCAGCGGTACGGCGGTAAGATTCAAGCATTTCTCCTCTCTCCTCGGATAGTATTCGGTGGTTGGCAAGCAGGTGACTTTACTTTTTAGATTAGGAGCTTCCGCTGCTGATTGGGTAAAGTACCTCGCCATACATAAAAACTTAACGCAAGTTTAAAAACTGTAGATTTTCATACCAAAGACAGATGTGCTCTCGACTGGGATTGGATCGTATCAAACTCCAGCCGAGCAGTTTAAGGCGTTCATTGGTATTGTTCTGGTTAAGATTAATGTGTTGTGGGCTACTGTCGATCGTCCTCTGCATCCATTCCTAACAAGTTAAGCTAGGGAAGCATTTGTCAATCAGCAATTATGCTCAAAGTTTACTCGGATTTTGAGTAGAAAAACCACATTCGGGCGATCGAGGAATTATGCCGAGCGCCATATTTATGCCCGCTCACTCCCAAATCGCGAATTTCCACTCCTAGAAAAGCAGTTTTTTTGCGTAATATTACTGATTGACAAATGAAATTAAGTCTTCAGTTGTTACCAATGCTCTGCATCTGAAATCGTCATTTACCGCAAGTTGAAAAAAGTTGTCCTGCTAATGGATCGGTTAACAAATGGAAAGTTTTATCCCTGAAAACTCTGAAGACTGTCAGGGCTGTGCCTCCAAGGCAGACTTGTATCAAGAGCTGCAAGGAACAACAGAATTACTGCTGACGATCGCCAACTCAATGCCGATGCCCCTGATCGTCAGCAGTCTGGCGGACGGCACAATTCTTTATAGCAACGATTTATGCCGTCAGGCTTTCGGGCTCACAGAGTTCAAGTCGATAAAACGCCAAAAAGCCGAAATGTTCTACCACAACCCCGCAGACCGCCAGGAACTGCTGTCGCGACTCGCCGACAACGGACACGTCCGCGAGACAGAAGTCCGCCTTAAAAAAGCTGACGGCACGCTGTTTTGGGCAACTGTATCGATGCGGTATTTGACATTGCGGTCGGAAAAAGCTGTTCTGTCGGTGTTCTGCGATATTACCGATCGCAAGCGAGCCGCCGCGAAGGAGCAGGAATTGCTCGCGTCAATCCACTTGCGGGCCCGCCAGCAAGCGGCCGTCGCTTACTTGGGGCAGCAGGCCCTTGCTGAAACAGATTTGTCCGCACTCATGGACAAAGCTGCGGTTTTAATTGCTCAAACGCTGGACGTTGATTATTGTCAGTTGTTAGAACTGTTGCCCTCTGGCCATGCTTTTATGCTGCGAGCGGGGGTTGGCTGGCAGCCGGGCCTTGTCGGCAGCGCTACTGTTACCGCTTCTGCCCGATCGCAAGCAGGTTACACATTGCTAGTGGGCGAACCGACTATCGTCGAAGATTTGCGCGTGGAAACGCGCTTTAGCGAGTTGCCGCTGCTGCACAACCACCGGGCTGTCAGCGGCGTCACTGTCATCATTCCGGGCAATCGGGGAGTGGGAAGCAACTGGGGACAAGCAGAACCAGCGAACAGTTCCTCCTCGCCGGCCTGGGGCATTTTGGGGGTGCATACCAGCCAAGGGCGGGTTTTCAGTCAAGATGACGTTTATTTTGTAGAAGCGATCGCCAACGTATTAGCCGCGGCGATCGAGCGCATCATATCGCAAGAACGCTTACAAATGATGGAACGGGCGATCGAAAGTTGCAGCAACGGCATTGCAATCACCGACGCGACCGTTGCAGATAATCCGATTATTTATGTCAATCCCAGTTTTGAGCGGATCACCGGTTATCGCAGAGACGAGTTAATGGGGAAAAATTGCCGGTTTTTGCAGGGCGCCGACAGGGACACCGCCGCTGCCAAACAATTGCGAGTTGCGATTGAAGAAGGGAGAGAATCTCAAGTTATCCTGCGCAACTTTAGGAAAGACGGCACGCCTTTTTGGCACGAACTGTCGATCGCTCCGGTTTACAACTCGCGGCGCCACTTAACCCACTTTATTGGAGTGCAAACAGACATTACCGACCGCCAGCGCTCGGAAGAAGAATTATTTTTAAATTCTCAAGCTTTAGCAGCTTTTAGCGCTAATCTCAAACACTTGCACCGGATTACAACTTATCATTATCAAAACTTTGAAGAACTGGTTGACGATTATCTAACAGCAGGCTGTTTGATGTTTGGCCTTTCTATAGGGATCATGGCTGAAGTTGAGAGCGAAACTTTTATTGTGCAGGCAGCGAAAACAGATTTAGGATACTTCGTGCGAGGCTTAGAATTGAACCTCAGCGATACTTACTGCGCCGCAGTCATTAAACTCAATAAAACAGTTGCGTATTCTCATATAGGAGCAGACATAGAGATGCGCGAACATCCAGCTTATCAAAGCTGCAAATCAGAATCTTACATCGGAACGCCGATATTTGTTAATAATAAAACCTACGGAACTTTGAGTTTTAGTTCGCCCGAAATAAAAAAAAGACAATTCAAGTACGAGGAAATAGAAATCATAGAATTGATGGCTCAAAGCATCGGTAAAATTCTGGCGGTTCACCAAATGGAAGTCGAACGCCAGCAGGCTGAAAAAGAGCGATGCGAGTTGATAGTATCTCTCCAAGAAAGTGAAGAACGCTATCGCCGTTTAGTAGAACTATCTCCCGAAGCGATCGCCGTTCACAGTCAAGGGAGAATCGCCTACATCAATGCTGCCGGCGCTAAACTCCTGGGTGCGAGCTCTCCCGATGCCCTAATCGGCTTTCCGGTATTGCATTTCGTCCATCCAAACTATGTGGAAACAGCCAGAGAGCGCATCCGGCTAGTCGAGAAAGAAAATAAGCCGATCGACCTTGCCGAACAAAAACTGATGCGGCTCGACGGACAAATAATAGACGTTGAAGTTGTCGGCATCCCCGCTACTTATCAAGGCTTGACCGCCGCCCAGATTATTATCCGAGATGTCACCGAGCGCAAGCGAGTAGAACGGCAACTGCTGCACGGCGCTTTTCATGATGCGCTGACGGGTTTGCCCAACCGCGTTTTGTTCATCGACAGGCTAGGACAAGCCATCCGCCGATCCAATCAGTCCCCCGATTACAAATTTGGTTTACTTTTCTTAGATTTAGACCGCTTCAAAGTAGTTAATGATTCTTTAGGACACGTTTTAGGAGACAAACTCCTAGTCGCCCTCGCGGATCGGCTGCAAACCTGCGTGCGGGCTTCTGATACCGTGGCTAGGCTGGGGGGAGACGAATTCACCATC
Organism: Microcoleus sp. S28C3; assembly: GCF_036700785.1. Classification (NCBI taxonomy): domain Bacteria; kingdom Bacillati; phylum Cyanobacteriota; class Cyanophyceae; order Oscillatoriales; family Microcoleaceae; genus Microcoleus; species Microcoleus sp. S28C3. Next base: position 10,430 of record NZ_JAUBPO010000042.1, read on the forward strand.
CTGCTAGACCACATTCAGAGCCTCAGCGACGCGACCCTAGCAGCTAAAAAGATACAAAAAGAACTGACGATGCCGTTTCATATCGAAGGACACGAAGTATTTACCACTGCTAGCATTGGCATTGTTTTCAGTGTAGGCGAAACCGCCGAGAGTGGCGAATCGAATCTCTACACTCACCCGGAAGAATTCCTACGCGATGCTGACATCGCTATGTACCGCGCTAAAGCTTTGGGCAAGGCCCGCCACGAGGTGTTTAATTTGGCGATGCACGACCAAACTATGTCGCTGTTGCAGTTAGAAAATGACCTGCGGTTGGCTATTTTGGGCAAGGAGGAATTAGGGGAAAGCAAGGATCAATGTTCGCACTTTATTGTGCACTACCAACCGATTGTTTCGATCGCCAGCGGTGCGATCGAGGGTTTTGAGGCGTTGGTGCGCTGGCATCACCCGGTTCGGGGTCTAGTGCCGCCGTCTACTTTTATTCCTGTAGCTGAAGAAACAGGTTTGATCGTGCCTCTGGGAGCCTGGGTGTTGCGGGAAGCTTGTCAGCAATTGCGCCTTTGGCAAGAAATGTTAACGGAGGAAGATGGAAGAAGTTCGATGGAAGTCAGAAAAAGGAAGAATGAAGAAAGAAGAGGGAAGAGGGCAGCGGGCAATCTACGGAATTTAACTGATTTAACAGATAGAGGGAATGAGGAACAGGGAAGAAGGAACAGGGAAGAAAGAATCGGTAAAAAATTACCAATTTCTAGTTACCAATTCCCGATTACAGATTTCCACTCCCCAGTTACCAATTCCCAATACCCAATTACCAATACTTCGGCTACCCTCAATACAAGTTCCCAGTTACAAATTCCCAATTTTCAATTACCAATTATCGATCCTTCGCAATTAACAATGAGCGTCAATCTTTCTCCGAAACAGTTAGGTCTGGCAAATTTGATCGAGCAAATCGATGAAATTTTAGCAGAAACTGGCTGCGCTCCGAGCTGTTTAAAATTGGAGATTACTGAAAGCGCGCTCGTGGAAAATGTGAAGAAAGCCAATATTGTGCTCGCCCAATTAAAAAATAGAAATATTCGATTGTCGATCGACGATTTCGGTACTGGTTATTCGTCTTTGAGTTACTTGCACCGCTTTCCGCTGGATACGCTGAAGATCGATCGATCTTTTGTGAGTCGCTTGGGGGCTGTCGAAAACGGTGACGGCGGGGGTCAGCCTTTGCAGATTGTGCGGGCGATCGTGACTTTGGCTCACAATTTGGGATTGAATGCGATCGCCGAAGGTGTGGAGACAGCCGAACAGTTAGCACAGCTTCGAGAACTAGGCTGTGAATTAGCTCAGGGATATTGGTTTTCTAAACCTTTGGACAGTTCCGCAGTGACAGAAATGCTGATAAATCTCGCTAATAGAGCAATTGTCAAGTGAGTGAGGTACAGATTGGTAAAGGGGAATGGGAAATTGGTAATTGGTAATTGGTAATAAAGTGAAGTATGGTATGTCAGCTAGGGAGATGTTTTCTACAAACTCAGAATCTCAAAACTGACGCACTAGGGAATAAATGGTGCATCAGAATTAGATTTTCGGTGATAGTTGAGAATTACCAAACTGATGCACCGTAACGCTTTCGCAATTCCCAATTCTCAATTCCCCATTCCCCATTAACAATTAGCTTTGAGCGGAATCTCGATCGCCAATTCTGTACCCTGTCCCGGCGAAGAAGTGCATTTCAGCGACCCGTTGTGTCTGTCTGTAACAATTTGATAGCTAATTGACAAGCCCATCCCAGTGCCTTTACCCACAGGTTTAGTGGTAAAAAACGGGTCAAAAAGCCGACTGCCCACAGTCTCCGGTATTCCCGGCCCGTTGTCAGCAATCCGAATGATTACCTTGCCCGCTGGCGATATTTCAGTGCGGATGCGGATGTTGCTGGGCTGTTCCCGCATTTCCTCAGCAGAACGCCGCAGATCCCGTTCTTCCAAAGCATCCAAAGCATTGCTCAAGATATTCATAAATACTTGATTTAGCTGTCCTGCATAACACTCTACTAAAGGTAATTTGCCGTATTCTTTAATCACCTCAATTTCTGGATGATTGTGTTTGGCTTTGAACCGGTGCTGCAAAATCATCAGGGTGCTATCTATGCCTTCGTGAATGTTGACTGCTTTCATTTCTGCTTCGTCCATGCGGGAGAACGTGCGCAGAGATGCAACGATTTGCTGAATTCTGTCTGCACCGACTTTCATCGAGGAAAGCAGTTTCGGCAAGTCATCCATCAGAAAGTCGAGTTCAATAGCTTCTACTTCCTCTTGAATTTCCGGGACTGGCTCTGGATAGTGGTCTTGGTAAAGTTCTATGAGGTGCAGCAAGTCTTGAGTATAGTCGTTGGCGTGGGTGAGATTGCCGTAAATAAAGTTAACTGGATTGTTGATTTCGTGGGCGACTCCTGCCACAAGTTGACCCAGAGATGACATTTTTTCATGTTGAATTAACTGCGATTGAGCGCTGGTTAATTGCTGCAAGGTTTGCTCTAATTCAAGAGCTTTATTGCGAGTTTGGGCGTAAAGATCGGCTTGGTTGAGGGCGATCGCCAATTGAACTGTAATCGCTTCCAACAATTCTACTTCGCTGTCGCTCCAAAGCCGCACAGAACAGCAGGAGCCGCAGGTAATTGCACTCATTACCCCGGAAAGTGCCTGCATGGGGATAATTAATATAGATTGGTAGCCGATCGATCGAAGGGTTTGTTTCCAAACAGGATCTGCGACTGTTTCGACATCATCCACCCGCAGCATTTCCATCTGCAAGATTGCTTCTCCCAGAGGGCCGAAGTCGGAAGCTGAATAGCGACCTGTTAAATCGGGAAGTTCGGGTAGGCGAGATTCTTTTATTGTCTCCCAGTAAGGCTCCTCCCCATCGCAGCGATACCAGGCAAAGTTGCAACGATCGATCTGCATGAAAGCGCGAATTTCCTTAACTGCGACTGTAACGATGCTGTCGAAGTCCAGGGAATTGCGGATTTGAGCGGTGAGAATATTGAGCAATTTTTCTCGATCTGCCTGCTGCTTGAGTTGGGCGGACGATCGCCTCAAGGCACTTTCTGCTAGCTTGCGATCGGTAATATCTTGGGTGACAGCTAATAGATATTGCGGTTTGCCATCAGCGTCGAGAATTGCGGTTTTCTTCGTATGAAATATGCGAGTATCGCCTTCTCTTGTTTGAATCAGTTCTTCGGGAATGTCTAAAATTTGCCGGCTGGCGAGCGCTTCCCGGTCTTTGGCGGTGAAAAAGTCGGCTTGTTCTTTGGGGAAAAAGTCGCAGTCCTTTTTGCCCATCACTTCTGCTGTACTGAAACCGAGCAACTCTTCGGCGGCCGGATTCCACAGTACAAATCGCAACTCTTCTGCTTCTTTGCAAAATACTCCTACGGGTATGGTTTTGAGAACAGATTCCATAAACTGTTGAGCGTGTTGCAGTTCTGCTTCTGTCTGTTTGCGATCGCTAATATCTCGGACGTTGGCAATGACGCTGAGATTGCCGTTGAGATGAATTCTGGACAGGGCAACTTCTACATCAAAGGTTGAACCGTCGTTGGGACGCCTCGCTTTCCATTCCACGCGGGGTGTTTCGCCGGCTAATACTCTTTCCCAAAGTTCTCCAATTTGTTCAGAGAGATTGTCGCCGCTTGAATAGTCGTTTTTAATTGATAATTTTTTTGCTTGTTCCTGGCTCACTCCGTACATTTCTAACATTCGATTATTGACATCGAGAATGTTGCCTTCTAAATCGTGAATGAAGATAGCATCGTAGACATTGTTAAATATGGTTCGCAGGTTTTGTTCGGAAACTTGCAGCGCTGCTTCTGCAAGTTTGCGATCGCCAATTTCTTGTTCTAACTGAGTGACTGCTTGGGAAAGTTCGGCCGTGCGATCGCTCACTCTGTCTTCCAACTCGGCTGCTGCTTGCCGCAGAGCTGCTTCGGCGGCTTTGCGATCGGTAATGTCCATTGCCGTGCCGAACAGTTTTACCACTTTGCCACTGGCATCGGTTTCGGCTTTGCCCAAGACGTTCACGTGTCGCAGCGTGCCGTCGGGACGATAAAGGCGGTAGTCAAAATCAAAGGGGATGCCCGCTGCGAGTGCCCGCTCTACATGAGTCTGCCACAATTCCACATCTTCTGGAGGGATCAGAGCGACCTGTTCGGCTAGGTTGGGGGCAAAGGTGGCCGGTTCGAGTCCGAAGATGCGGAAGAGTTCCTCTGACCAAGTGACAGTTCCCATTGTTGCATCGAGTTCCCAATTGCCGACGTGGGCGAGTCTCTGGGCTTCTTGTAGCTGCCGCTGGCTGTTGCGGATGGCGGTTTCGGCAACTTTGCGATCGGTAATGTCGAACAATACGCCACAAAATACGATTTCGCCGTTCTCGCTGCGGGTGGGCATGGAGTCGCCCTGCCACCAGCGAATTTCGCCGTCTGGCTTGACTATTCGCCCTTCGTAGTGCCAGGGAGAGAGATTTTCTACGGCTTCGTTGACGGAGGTGATGTAGCTTTCCACGTCTTCGGGGTGGACGCGAGAAATGAATGTATTTAAGTCTTGCATCATTTCTGCTACAGTGACGCCGCTGATATCTTCGATGCGATCGCTCATGTAGTCAACTCTCCACACTCCCTGGCTGCTGCAAAATTGAAACACTGCTCCCGGGAGGGTGGCAGCGATCGTCCGAAACCTGGTTTCGCTGACACTGAGGGCGGCAAAAGTCTGGCGCAGTTCTGCCGTGCGTTCTTCTACTCTGCGCTCTAGTTCGGCGTTTGCGTGTTGCAATGCGGCTTCTGCGCGCTTGCGATCGGTAATGTCGGTGGCTGTACCGGTGGTGCCGAGGAAGTTTCCCGTCTCGTCGTACAGGGCGATCGCGTTGAACATCAAATGTTTCATGCTGCCGTCTTTGGCGATTTGAGTGGTTTCGTACTGGAAAATAGATTCTCCGGCAAACAGGCGGGCGAAAACTTCTAAATCTTTCCGGCTTTGTTCTGGTGTCACAAAGTCAGAGAACGGCCGACTGAGCATTTCTTCTGGTTCGTAACCGTAGATGTACTTAACTGCTGGGTTGACGAAGGTGTAGCGCCCGATCGCATCGACCGACCAAATCATGTCTTGGGAGGTTTCTACCAGGCTGCGGTATTTGCTTTCGCTGGCTTTGACGGCTTCTTCTGCTTTTTTGCGTTCCGTCATGTCGCGGGAGACGCCGACAGTCATTACAACTTGGCCGTGTTCATTACAGATGGGTGTTTTGACGGTGCTGAACAGTCGCACTTCTCCGTCGCGCCGCGTCACCGGTTCTTCGGAAATTTGCAGAGTGTGTCCGGTGTTAAATACGAAGGCGTCATCTTTAATGTACTGGAGAGTATTGTCGGGATCGGCGAAAGGTGCGTCTACGATGTCTTGAAGTTCTTCTTCAGTCATGCCGTAATAATCGCGAAATGCTTTATTAGCCCAGACGATTTTTGATTGGGGGCCTTTGACTAATACCATATCGCCGATCGAATCGAGAATTTGTTGATATTTTTGCTCGCTGTCGCGGAGTTTCTGCTGCGCGGATTCGATTTCTGCTATTTGCCTCTGGGTTTGCAAGTGCAGTTCGGCTTGGTAGATTGCAACTGCTAAATGGTCGCCTACTTGTCTGGCAAATTCGATTTCGTCTTCTTGCCACTCGCGGGGTTGACCGCAGGAGTGAATGCACAGCAACCCCCACAAATGTTGCCCTTGCAGCAGCGGTACGACTAAGTTGGCTCGGATTTGAAATCGCTTGAGGATGTTGAGGTGACAAGGGAGCAACCGGGCTTTATAGATGTCGCTGACAGCTTGAACGTACCCTTTTTGGTACTTTGCTGCAAATTGTTCGCCGAAGCAGCGATCGTGGACTTTTGCGCCCAAGGATGGGCTGTATTCGGGAAGTACGTCTTCGGAGACTACTTCGCCTTCGTTCCATTCCGATTCGGGGAGGAAACGGTAGACGACGACTCGATCGGCATTTAGGAGTTGCCGGACTTCGGTGGCTGTGGTTTTGAATATTGTTTCTAAGTCTAGGGATTCGCGAATTTTGCCAATCACTCCCATCAGCGCTTGCAGCTTTTTGAACCAGGTTTGAGATTGCGTTTGTCTTTCTAGGTGAGCTAGTTTCTGGCGCAGGTTGGTTACTTCTTGATACAGGTGTTGATTAAACATAATGCTATTTCTTTAGTTATTTTGCGGTTTGGTATCGAGGTTGATGGCATCGCAATAGCGCTCTGCAAGTTGAGCCTGGTAAATCAAAATGGCAAAGGAAAAATTCTTCTGCTTCTGCTAGCAATTACCAGCTACTCACGGTACATTTCCGTAGTTTTTATGAATTTGGAGGCGGATCGAGCAGCTTAAGTGCGTATATTTACTGGGAAAGCGGGCGGTGATTTGGTACACCATAAATTTTCAATAATTGAGAATTATACTAACAAGACTTAAGCATAAACCCGGTTTGTTAAGCTAATTAAGTCAGGGAAGCTCCGAAAGTGGAAACGGAAAACCGGGTTTCATGGCGGGATCGGGAGGAGCGTCCTGACTAATTTTGACATTTTTTTCGATCGCCTCCGGTTGCAAGTGTCACCTTTTTATTATTACCGCAAACTCGATCTATGGTTTCCTTGGTTTGGCGAGCGAATATCTTGTTGGGAGCGCCTCTATTAAAATTTGTTTAAATTTAGGCGATCGCCTTTTCTAGAGTTTTCAGTAATTCTCGATTTATCTGTCCTAAATTAGATTTTATATAGTCTTTAGGGCAAGCCGAAATTTAAGATATTTTTCCTTGCATTTTCATTGTTTTATGCGAGGGTTGGATTTTTTAAACTTATTAAAATTCACCGAATCAGAGGTTAGTTTTCGGTAAAAAAGTTGAGGTAGTTGCAGGCTATGGTTAAATTGGCTCAACTCAAGGGCGATTCCCTAGCGCAACGAACCCGCACGCGCGTTCGGGATAGCTTCGCTAGCGCGTACACTTTTTGCCCGATTTTTGCATTTTTTGAGAAGTGTAAAAATTTTAGATAATACCATGTTTAGGCTATCACATTTTTGACTAAAGTAAAGTTATTTCAAGCTTCATCAATAGAAATGGCGATCGAGAGGATTAAAGTTTGGGCAAAGTAATGACAAATTCTGTACAAACTCGCATTTCGCTTTCTACCTTTAAAGTGCCACCGTGTTGTTCGGCAATAATATCGCGAGTGAGAGATCATCCTAAACCGACTGCTTCTGCTGTTGGTTTAGTTGTAAAGAAAGGATGGCAGATTTTTGCTTTATTTTGTAGAGAAACTCTGACGGCATTCTCGCGGAGACAAAGTTCAACTGCTTTGGCCAGTTTTTGCGTTTTTAAAACTTTTTTGATAGTAAATTTTCTGTTTATAAATCTGTTCCTTGCTACCCATTTTTCTGCTTTTGAAATACAGCAAAACAAGCACGATCGATGATATTTATAAAAGCGCGGTTTAAATCCTATAAGCCAATTTACGACAGAGCGATCGCACTGCCATACTCAGTATAAATTATTATATTGAAGCGGCGATCGGCTGCTGCGATCGCCGCACTGCTACAAACTTAAGAAGCAGTTTTCAGCATCGCCCTGGCTTCCTCAATATTTTGGGCAACCAATTTGCCCGACTCGATAAAGGCTGCTCTTTCGGTATCGCTGAGTTCGAGTTCGACTACTTGTTCGACTCCCTGATATCCCAAGCGGCAGGGAAGTCCCAAAAATATATCTTGCACCCCGTATTCGCCGTGTAAATAAACTGAGCAAGGCAAGAGTCGCGACTGATTAAATAAAATAGATTCTACCATCAAACAGGCAGAAGATGCTGGTGCAAAATAAGCACTACTAATCTTCATCAATCCGACAATTTCTTCGCCGCCGTGGCGAGTCCGCTGTACCAGTCGATCGATCGCCCCAGCATCCATAAGTTGATTGATGGGAATACCGTTGACAGTGGAATAGCGGGGCAAAGGAACCATTAAATCGCCGTGAGAACCGATGACAGTTGCATTGATTTCAGCATTTGAAACGCCCAATTCCATGGCAATAAAAGTTTGAAAGCGGGCGGAGTCGAGAACTCCCCCCATACCCATGACTCGGTGTTTTGGCACATCGGCAGCTTCCCAAGCTAAATAAGTCATGATATCTAGGGGATTGGTGATGACGATTAAGATTGCTTCTGGAGAATGCTCGATCGCCTGTTTTGAGGCTTCAGTGACAATTCGAGCATTGATTTTAATTAAATCTTCCCGATTGATACCGGGTTTGCGCGGCACTCCGGCGGCAATTACTATGATATTTGAGTTTGCCGTATCTGTATAATCATTTGTACCCACAATTTGGCGATCGTGGCGTTCCACTCCCCTTGCTTCCATCAAATCCAAAGCAACGCCCTGCGGCCAACCCTCCACAATATCTAGCAATACTACATCTGCCAGATTTTTCTCAGCAATTCGCTGGGCTAACGTACTGCCGACTTTGCCTGCACCAATAATTGATACGCGGTTTGATGGAGAATTCATTGGATTTTAGATTTTAGATTTTAGATTTTAGCAATCAGCTTAATTGGGGAAAGGTGCGCGGTGTGCACCCTTCGCTACATTAAGAACAGTGATGTTTCGTTTTGGTGAGTTACTTAAAATCTTCGAGTTGGTCTACCCGCAGCCAAATATTCGGGGTGGGAACTTTGCCAAATTTGACGAAGGCATAGTCGCCGCGAACATCCATCACTTCGCCCTTTGTTTCAAATATATACGAGGAAAAGCGCTGGTCGCTGGCTTTGGCTTCTAGACTGTTTTCCAATTTTTCGCGTACAGCGCGAACTATACTGCCTTTCTTGATTGCCATAACTTGCTTTGTTTAGTTTAAAAAACTATACAAATTTTAATCTAGATTTGCCTGGAAAGGACTTCTTCTTTCTTCTGACATCTGGCACCATTCTCGCTTAACAGCTTTTTCGGGTCTGTTCCACAATAGTTCAATATTCTTCTGGGCTGGGTGTCCCGCCCGCCCCTGAGAGCCTTATTGACAATGGTACAAGATATCAGTTATTCCTTCTTCCTTCTTTCCTCTTCCGCCTTCTTCCTGACATCCGTTACATCCGTTACAGAATCCGTTGCCGAACTTCCTTCTTCCTGACATCCGTGACATCCGTGACATCCGTTACAGAATCCGTTGCCGAACTTCCTTCTTCCTGACATCCGTTACATCCGTTACAGAATCCGTTGCCGAACTTCCTTCTGCTTATTGCTGACACGCTGGGCAAAAATGAGTCGATCGCCCTGCTAATTTTATACGTTCGATGGTTGTGGAGCAAGTGCGGCAGGGTTGGCCGGCGCGATTGTAAACCCAAGCGACGCCGCCGTAGTTGCCGTTGACACCTTGGACGTTGAGAAAATTGCTAAAAGTGGTGCCACCGGAGGCGATCGCCTTCTGTAAAACTTGAATAATAGCTGTATGGATGCGCCCAATTTGCTCTGCGGTCAAATCCGCGCACAGAGTTGTGGGCATCACTCCCGACAAAAACAAAGTTTCGTCTGCGTAAATATTGCCCAAACCAGCTATCAGTGACTGGTCTAGCAAAGCTGTTTTAATGGGTCGCGCCCGCCGGTGCAGCTTGCGGGCCAAATATTCTGTTGTAAACTCGTCTGAAAACGGTTCGGGCCCTAAAAGTTTCAGACCGATGACAGTGCTGGAAACCTCGGTTTCTGCCGGCACGTACCACATTTGCCCGAAGGTGCGCTGGTCTACAAACCGCAATTCTTGGTTTCCTTCAAAAAACAGCCGCACTCGCGCGTGTTTTTGCAGGGGTTCGGATTGGTTAACCCACAGCAGTTGTCCTGTCATTCGCAAGTGAACGCCCAACCAGCCGGCTTTTGAAGGAAGGAGCAAGGAAGAAGGAAGAGGGGAAGAGCTTGGAGTTTGATCCCTAAATTCCCCCCCTTTCCCTTTCTCTCTTTCTCCTTCTGGGAATTGAGATAGTTCTGCCAGTAAATATTTGCCGCGTCTGTACCAGCGGGCGATCGACTTTCCTTTGAGTTGTGTCAAAAAATCGGTCGCAGAGATTGAGCGGGCGATCGTGCTGTTTAACAACACGTCCCCGCCCAACATTTCTCGATCGAGGGTTGCTTGATTCAAACCCCGGCAAATAGTTTCAACTTCTGGCAGTTCTGGCACAATTAGCGTTGTTCTGTTCCTTGATTTGGCGAACCTTCGACGCTGCCGGTCACTTCGGCGCCCGGTTTGCTGTCCGTCGAAGTTTTCGGCTGCTGGGGGGCTCCTCCGCTGCCTGTTTTCCGGGTTTTCTCGTCTACCGTGGTTTGCTTGCCGCCGGAAGCTACTGGAGTCCCTGTTTTTGCTTTTGCTTTGGGTGCTGACACTTCCACTAATTCGCTTTGGGCGAAGTTGTTGGTGTTGACGCCTGCATAATTTACGGTGTTAAAGCGAACGATAACTGGGTATTTAATGCCGCTTTGGTCTACCGTAGCAACGGTGCCCACTTCTTGATACCAGAAGGATTCTTTGCGGAGAATCCGGACTGTAGAACCGCGTTGAACCATGAGCTTTTTTTCCTTTGCGATGAATAAACGGATCAAGCCATTTTTTTTACTTTAGTCGATCGCGCGACGCATTTAAAGTCTGCAAGGGAATTTTTACCTCTCGCGCCGTTTTTTGGCCTACTGTTTGTAAAGAAAAGTAAATACTTTGGTAGGGCGATCGCTGGGGTTGCAAAATAAATAAACTGACATTATCCGTCAAATAAAACCAGTGCGATCGAGTTGAAAACAAACTTTACAAATAGTAGTGAATTGCTACAGTTAAATGTTCTGCGAAATTCTGATAAGTAATGACTGGACTTCACGCAACAGTAATACTGGCGATCAGTGCTGACGGTAAAATTGCAGATGCAGTACGATCGCCCGCGAGATTCGGTTCTGCCAACGACAAAGCCCACCTCGAACAGCAAGTAGCAGCAAGTGACGCCGTTTTGTTCGGCAACGGCACTTTACAGGCTTATGGGACGACAATGAGAGTGATTTCGCCGGAATTGCTCAAACAGAGGGAACTGCAAGGGAAGCCGCCACAACCGGTGCAAATTGTGTGTTCGCGATCGTCCGAATTTGACCCAAACTTGCGATTTTTCCAGCAACCGTTACCTCGCTGGCTGCTGACAGGGCAAGAGACTAGGGAAACGCCATTGCCGTCTCCGTACCCGACAACAGACAGTAAGTTCGATCGCACATCTGGCACCATTCTCAAGAACGGGCAAGATGCCCGTTCCACAACAGATGAATTTGCTTGTGGAACAGGCATCTTGCCTGTTGATCAAAGGCTTATTGACAATGGTGCAACATCTCAATTCGATCGAATTATCTATGCGAAAACCGCAGGTGGAGAGATTGATTGGATTGATGCGTTTCAACAGCTAGCAAACTTCGATATCAAACGCTTGGCGATTCTGGGCGGGGGGAAGCTGGTAGCGTCTGTGCTGGCTGCTGGCTTGGTAGACGAACTTTGCCTGACGGTGTGCCCGTTAATTTTGGGCGGGGCGGATGCACCGACGCCTGTGGAGGGAGAGGGTTTTTTGGCGGATTTAGCTCCGAAATTGGAGCTTTTGGCGGTTAAACAGGTGGGACAAGAAGTATTTTTGCATTATCGTGTCGATCGATAGTCGCGCATTTAACTGGTTCCCAGGCACAGCCGGCGAACCCATGTCTAAGAGGAAGATCCTAGCAAGCGCAAGGAAAATCAAGGCTTTTCCTCTGGATCTGCAATACCAGGAAGAGCCTGCTAACAAATGTCGAACAGGGGAAATTATATTAACTTAAATGAAGTTCGATCGCTCTACGCTCAAATCTCCCTATGCTGCAACAGCCAAAACCTCAATATTCTGTAGCCTGGATTAGCAAAATAGGCGAAATCCCGCAAGCGTCGTGGGATGCCCTGGCGATGCCGCTAAAAACTCCATTTCTCGAATGGGATTGGCTGAACAATCTCGAAGTCTCGGGCAGTGCGACAGGTAAAACCGGTTGGCTGCCGCATCACTTAACAGTCTGGCGAGACAAACAGTTGATTGCTTGCGCGCCACTTTATGTCAAAAGTCACAGTTACGGCGAATTTGTATTCGATAATCAGTGGGCTGATTTAGCTCAACGTTTGGGCGTTAAATATTATCCCAAATTGATGGGAATGACGCCGTTTACTCCGGCTGAAGGCTATCGGTTTTTGATTGCCGAGGGGGAAGATGAAGACGAGTTAACCGGAGTAATGGTAAGCGCGATCGACCATTTTTGCGATCGGCACAATATCTCCGGTTGCAATTTCCTGTACGTCGATCCCGAATGGCGCGAAAGAATGGAACGCCACGGTTTCAGCAGTTGGCTGCACCACAGCTATATTTGGCAAAATCAAGGCTATCAAAATTTTGACAATTATTTAGGCGCATTTAATGCCAACCAGCGCCGCAATATCAAACGCGAACGCAAAGCAGTTGACCAAGCTGGTTTGTTGGTAAAAACGCTGACTGGCGATGAAATTCCCCAAGCCATGTTTGCTCAAATGTATGCTTTTTATGAGAATACTTGCGACAAATTTGGTTGGTGGGGCAGCAAGTATCTGACTAAGCGATTTTTTGAACAGTTGCACCACAATTATCGCGATCGAGTTTTATTTGTAGCCGCCTACGACAAGGAAGATGACAGACACCCGGTGGGTATGTCTTTTTGTTTGTATAAGGGCGATCGGCTGTACGGGCGTTACTGGGGCAGTTTGCAGGAAATCGACTGCTTGCACTTCGATGCTTGTTACTATACGCCGATCGAATGGGCGATCGATCGGGGCATCCAAAGCTTCGATCCCGGTGCCGGCGGGCGGCACAAAAAACGGCGCGGCTTTCCAGCTACGCCAAATTATAGTTTGCACCGATTTTATAACAACCGTCTGGCCCAAATTCTCAAGTCTTATATCGGTCAAATCAACGAAAGAGAACAGGAAGAAATTGATGCTGTCAACGAGGATTTACCTTTTACTAAGTTACCTCCGTTGTTACTCGGCGATTGAAATTGCTTAAGAGTAAAACTTTCGTCTCAGTTATATCCGATCGCACTCGCGGTCGGGTAATTTCATCATTCAATGCGGTTGATTTTACCTGTTATCCAAAATCAGGACACGGCGCCGTGCCGTTTCCTTACAATTAGCGGGATGGTTACATTTGAGCGAGGGCGGTGGCAGGCGATACCCGCAAGCTGCTACGACATTTTTGGGTAGGAAAACGGCAGGGTGCGGTGTCCTCAATAGCCCTGTTGTAGATGGTTAATTCGGATATTGAAATCGCGTCTACAAAAACAAAGTCCGCCTGCGCGGACTAAGAAATAAGTTAAATTAGGTATTAGTTATTGGTTATTGGTTATTAAGAGCAGCTAACTAATAACTAATAACTAATCACTAATTCAAAATTACCTTGCCATCTTCCTGAATTTCCAGGGATTTTGTATCCGCGGCCAACTCAGTTGTCGCGCCGAAACTGACTTGCAACATTCCCGGCATGGCGGTTGCTTGGGGGCGAACCAGCAGCAATCCGCCGTCTGGGCGCTGGTAAGTGAGGGTGATTGGCACTTGGATGGTTTTCAGCAAAATTTCCGATTGTTCGCCCAGAGTGCGCGGCGGGGTGACGCCTACGATTTGATAATTGATGACAGCATTGGTGGTATTCACCAGTTTAATGACTATCATGCCTTCGGCAGGGGTAACTCGCGCACTGGGCAGTGGGAAGCGGGAAGGCGTGTTTGTCGGTGTAGAGGGCATCCCACTGGGGCTGGGGCTCGCAGCCGGAGTTGGTTGGCTGACGGGTTCTTCAGTGGCTGCGGGAGTGTCTGCAGGCTGGGAAACGGGTTTTCCTTGTTGCGGCGGGGGGCCGCCGGCCTGGGAAAGTGTTGCGAGACTAACGAGTAAACCCCCGCAGGTGGCTGCTAGCAAGCTGATTTTTTTGAACGGTAGATTGTGGCGAAACATAAATAACTCCTCACGAGTTCGATCGAGGTTTTCCAACAAAGTTCATGTTAATCTATGGCGGAAATGAATTTTAAGAGCAGGGTTTGGGCCAGAGGTAAGAAGAACCAGCCTTGAGGGGTAGATTTTTTTATTAAGCGCTGAGGGCGCTGAGGAAGAGGGGAAGATAGGATTTTTAGAGGCGAGATGCTTCTGATTTGTGGGCGGGGAGGGTGACGGTAACGGCGGTACCTCGATCGACTTGGCTGTCAATGCGGATTTGGCCGCGGTGATTTTCGACAATTGCTTTGGCGATGGCTAATCCTAAACCGGAACCGGCGGCGCTGCGGTGGGTGCGGGCGGGATCTGCGCGGTAGAATCGATCGAATAAATGCGGCAGGGCTTCTGCGGCAATTCCGATGCCGGTGTCTGTTACTTTTATTTGCAGCGCTGGATTTAACATCGGCGAATTTCTTTTGTTTTTAGCTGCAAGCTGCAATTCTACTTGAATTTTACCGCCAGAGGGCGTATACTGCACGGCGTTGCTGACGATATTGGTAAAAAGTCGGGCTAGTTGATCCCAGTCGCCCAAGAGTGTAAAGTTGTCCTCAGCGTTGGGCAGATCGACAATTTCCAAAGAAAGAGAGAGATTTTGGGTAGTGGCGATCGCCTGTTGTTCTTCTATTACCTCCATCAGCAAAGCATCGAGAGGAACCTCAATCCACTGCTGCTGCACGATACCGCTGTCTTGTCTTGCTAAAAATAGCAAATCGTCAACCAAGCGCCCCAAACGGCGGGTGAGGCGTTCGATAACTTGTAGCTGTTGGTACTGCTGCGGTTCGATATCCGGTTCCGCCAAAGCTACTTGGACGTTAGTTTGAATAGTGGCGATCGGATTTCTGAGTTCGTGAGAAGCGTCAGCCGTAAACTGTTTGAGACGCCCGTAAGACTTTCGTATCGGCGCCATCGCCAATCCCGACAGCAGCCAGCCAATAGCCGCCACGCAAATTAGCGTTAAACTCGCGCCCAAAATCAAATCGAGAATTAATTGGCGGATGGGTTTTGTCACTTCAAACCAAGGATGGCTGACTCGCAAATATCCCAGAACTTGGCGGCCGATTTGTACTCGCTGCGTTACTTGTCTGAGGGAATAGTTTTGAGTTGTCCGAATGCTAATTGGTTTGGTAGAAACGCGATTTGTATTTTGTGCAATAGACTTTTCACTACCTAAATTTAGATTTTCCTGCGAACCTGCATTCAAACCGCCATCAAAATCTCTTCTTTCTCCCCTTTGCGCCTCTGCGGTTAAATCCCTCTTCCCTCTATCCATTAAATCCGTGACATCCCGTACATTGCCAGTTGCCAAACTTTCTTCTGCCTGATTTGTACCCTCAAACTGCAACTTATTATTAATTATCCAAACTGTTTCGCCGGTGCGGTTAGCGTGAATGGGAATATTCAGCGGTTCCGATAATGTAGACCACAGCAATTCGCCCGTAGGACTGAACCATTCTAAATCAATGTGGTCGTCTTCTACAGCATCGGTACTATCTCGAAAACTCGCTTGAATATTAACTTGCAACTTATTTTTATATTTGGTAGTAGGGAAACTTAGCGGTTCGATAACGAGAGTTCGCTCTATTACTTCCACAACATGATTGAGGGTGTCATCAATGCGATCGATCAAAGTATTGCGGACGTAGAAATAGAAACCAGTGGCGAACACAAGTAACAATACAGCAGTAACGGCAGTGTACCAAATAGCGAGGCGGCGGCGGGTAGCTTGGAACATATTGCGAAGGAAGTTCGGCAACTGATTGTGTAATCGATTCAACAGATTTAACCGATTTAATAACTATAACCTTCTTCTCTTCTTCTCTTCCTTCGTGTCCTAGCGCTTATGCGGTTCGTTTTAAAAAAGCCTTCTTCGCCAATTATCCAAAAAAACGATAACAATATTCTATTATTAATACTTCAGACAGATGTCGAGATAGCTGTCATGCTGGTAATCTACTCGCTAAACTTTTTAGGTATCAAGCCTGTGAACAAATTTTTATTTCGAGCCGCGATCGGGCTGTTAATGGCATTTTTTGGGGCAATTACCTATTTTACAAACGACGTACAAAATCCGGTAACAGGAGAGAGACAGCGGGTGCAGCTTTCTCCCCGCCAAGAGATAGTTTTGGGATTGCAGGCGCGAGATCAAATGGCCTCCAAGTACGGGGGGCTTTATCCCAGCCAGAGTATTCAACAGTATGTCGATCGAGTAGGAGAACGAGTTGTCAACGGTTCGGCGGCGAAACAAGCGGGTTATCCGTTTGAATTCCACCTGCTGCGAGACCCCGAAACAGTCAATGCTTTTGCTCTACCGGGGGGACAAGTTTTTATTACTGCGGGGCTGCTGCGGCGGCTGAATTCCGAGGCTCAGTTGGCTGCTGTACTCGGGCACGAAAGCGGTCACGTTGTAGGGCGCCACGCTGCGGAACACTTGGCAAAACAGCAGTTCGGCAGGTCTTTGGTAACGGCTGTTGGGGTGGCTACTAGCGACGATCGCGGGGGCGGCCAGCAGGCAGCATTAATTGCTCAAGCTGTCAATCAAGTTGTCGGTTTGCGGTACGGTAGATCGGATGAACTTGAGAGCGATCGGCTCGGTTTTCGGTTTATGACGGAAGCGGGTTACGATCCTAGAGGTATTGTTGAGGTGATGCAAATTCTCGGTGCGGCTAGGAAGGGCGAAGCGCCACCGGAGTTTTTGAGTTCTCACCCAAACCCAGAAAACCGAGTTCAAAAGTTGCAAGCTTTAATCGCGCAAAATTATCCTAACGGCGTTCCAGCTAATTTGATGTCTGGACGCGATGAGTTTGCTAAGAATGTGTCTGGCGGTTAGCAATAATTGCATCGGGCTTTACAAAAGTTATTACTAAAGGCGGATCTAAGTTCGGCTTGGAATTGGCACGATCGACTTAATGAGCGATCGAGCAATTGGAAAGTTGAAAACCATGATTGAATCTTGGATGATTATCGGCGGCGTGACTTTCTCAGTCGCCTTCGGCACTCTGTTTTTTAAACTGCGCGATATTAACTGGGCTGTCAAACTGCAAAGACCGGATTGGATGTTTTTTGAGCCTGCTATTCCCTTCATTTGGACGGTGATTTTTGCTTGCGGGGCCGGTAGTGCTGCTGTCGTGTGGGAACAGGAACCCGGTAGTCTCAAAACTTGGCTGCTGATGGCTTTGTACTTGCTTTTAGAAATTGTCACAGTTGCTTATATTCCTGCTACTCTCAGAGCCAAAAGTCTCAAAGTAGGGACGATTTTGGGAGGGGCTGGCGAGATTTTGGGAGTTGTGCTGACGTTGGCTGTTTTACCGATTTCTCAAACCGCGGCTTTGTTACTTTTGCCTTACGCGATTTGGGGTGCGATCGGCACTTATACTACTTGGGAAATGATTCAGTTAAACCCAGAAGCTGCATAAATATTTGGTGTGGATTCCTGCATAAATATTTGGTGAGTATTTCGTACCTTACACCAAGGTAATTCGGTGCGCAATACTCACCTTAGATCGAGGCAAGGTGCGCCGAAGATCGCCATCCGAGCATTGTTAGTTTTGAATTTGCTCAAAGCAACATTGGCTGGTTAACCCACCCATCGAGTGAGGGAATCCGCTTGACAGTGTGTGCGTATTAGGTGAGAAAATAAATGAATAAAACTGGTTTAAATTAAAGGATGACGGTTATCAATGGCAATTAAAGACCAGCCCCAACCACCTCGTTTTCGGCAAATTAGCAATATTTTGTTATTGCTGTCAAGTCTGTTTCTGCTGGCCAATATCTTTTTGCCGAATTTGTTCGGGCCGCAAATTCCGCAAGTGCCTTACAGCTTGTTCGTCCATCAGGTTCAAGAACAAGATGTGGCGCGAGCTTCGGTAGGTCAAAATGAAATTCGCTACCAGCTCAAAGGCGAAGGAGACAAACCCGGTCAAGTGCTGTCAACTACCCCGATTTTTGACCTGGATCTGCCTAAACTTTTGCAAGAAAAAGGCGTTGAATTTGCGGCAACTCCCCCTTCCAAAAATGGCTGGATCGGCAGTGTTTTAAGCTGGGTGGTTCCCCCGCTGATTTTTGTGGCGATTTTTCAATTTTTCGCGAACAGGCAGGGTGGCGGGCCGCAGGGTGCGCTGTCGATCGGCAAAAGCAAAGCTAAGGTCTATGTAGAAGGCGAATCGGCGAAAATTACTTTTGCTGATGTGGCTGGAGTAGAAGAGGCGAAAACTGAATTAGTCGAAGTTGTTGAATTCCTGAAAACTCCCGACAGATTTACGGCAATTGGTGCGAGAATTCCGAAAGGCGTGCTGTTAGTCGGGCCTCCGGGAACTGGCAAAACGCTGTTAGCAAAAGCAGTGGCTGGTGAAGCTGGCGTACCGTTTTTTAGCATTTCGGGTTCGGAGTTTGTGGAACTGTTTGTAGGTGTTGGTTCTGCAAGAGTTAGAGATTTATTCGAGCAGGCTAAGAAACAGGCTCCTTGTATTATTTTCATTGATGAATTGGACGCGATCGGCAAATCTCGCAGCAGTAACGCTAGCTTCGGTGGGAATGACGAACGCGAACAAACTCTCAATCAACTATTAACTGAAATGGACGGTTTTGCTGCCGGCAATACTACGGTAATTGTGCTCGCTGCAACTAACCGCCCGGAAAGTTTGGATGCTGCTTTGTTGCGCCCCGGTCGTTTCGATCGCCAAGTTTTAGTCGATCGCCCGGATTTATCCGGCCGCGAAGCAATTTTGAATATTCACTCTCAAAAAGTGAAGTTGGGCCCGGATATTGACTTGAAGGCGGTCGCCACTCGCACCCCCGGTTTTTCGGGCGCAGATTTGGCAAATTTGGTCAATGAAGCTGCCTTGCTAGCTGCTCGCAACAAGCGCCTAACTGTAGCTCAGGAAGACTTTTATGAGGCGTTTGAGCGCGTTGTCGCTGGCTTGGAAAAGAAAAGCCGGGTGCTCAACGAAAAAGAGAAAAAGATTGTGGCTTACCACGAAGTCGGGCACGCCATGGTGGGTGCTGCGATGACGGGCGGCGGCGAAGTGTCAAAAATCTCGATCGTCCCGCGCGGTATGGCAGCATTGGGTTACACGTTGCAAGTACCGACTGAAGACCGTTTCTTGTTAGATGAATCGGAGTTGCGCGGTCAAATTGCTACACTGCTTGGAGGGCGATCGGCTGAGGAAGTCGTGTTTGGTAGCATTACTACTGGCGCTTCCAACGACTTGCAAAGGGCGACTGATTTAGCTGAACGGATGGTGACAACTTACGGGATGAGTAAGGTTTTGGGGCCTCTAGCTTACGATCGAGGTCAACAAGCAATGTTCCTCAACGATGGTATGGGAAATGCCCGCCGCGCTGTCAGTGCTCAGACTGCTGAGGCGATCGACCAAGAAGTGAAGGAAATTGTCGAAACTGCACATCAGCAAGCTTTGGATATTCTGAAAACAAATCGGGAATTGTTGGAAACAATTACGCAGAAACTGTTGGAAACTGAGGTGGTGGAAGGTGACGCACTTCGCGAATTCCTGGGTCAAGTGCGGCCTTTAGATAAGGTTGCGGCTTCAGTTTAATAGGGTTTAATTAAACCGCAGATCAACGCAGATGATTCTAAATCATCTGCGTTTTGCGATCGCACTCCACGATGAGCCGACTGAAACAGACAACGGCAAACGGACAAACCCGCGTTTGCAGGGCGATCGCAAGTAATCGTATTAAGGGAGAGCAATCACAGGGCGCTCTCCCTGATACTCAAATCAAAATAAATGAGCAGTGACATCTCACGAATTAGCTGCAACAACAAAGAGCGATCGCATGAAACCAATGCAGCAATTACATTATGATTGGTCTGGCGATCGAGTTGGGCTGATAAAAGGCTAATGGCAAGACTCTATTATCGAGGCATGGCAGAAGAAAACGGTAAACCCAAAATGGGACGCAGCGCGAGGCTACTGGGAGTCAGACCCAGTATTGACATTGATATTGAGCAAGTGCCCAAAGACTGGTTGGATGAACAAGGTTATTTACTACCAGAAACAGAACGCAAATCTTCAGAGGAGTCTGTCACTGTAGCCATTAGAAACACAAAAGGAATGTCTGTATCCCTCTCTATCGAAGGCTTACAACAATTCCGCAAACCCCCAAAATTTGGCGGAATAGGAAAAGATCCTCTTTGGCAGATTGACGACAGCAAGATCGTCGGAGATATTGAAGCTGTGCAAGATAGTCCAACTCATGTCAGTATTTTGCCAAGCGCTACAATGCTTTTAGAGAAATATGAAGCAGCCCTGGCCCAGACACAGAGCGAATGGGAGAAAGTTTGATAATTTAATTAGTCAACGGGAGAACAGCAATGGCATGGGTGTTTAGCTTATCGGCTGAATGTGGCACAAAGCAATCGGAAGCACAGCAATTTGCTCAATATTTCAATAAAAGTTTCTGCGTGCTCTCAAACGGTAGAGTTTCCCAATGTCGGGCAGAAATTTTTCAGGATATAGAAGAAAATTGGTGGTGTCGAGTTTGTCCAAGTGGGATCAGTGAGATTGGCATTGACACTCCAGAAAGTGCTTATTTAATGACGGAAATAGGTAGATTTCTGTATCTACGTTTGCGGTTTGCTCCACCGTTTCGGTATGCTTTAGTTGGTATGGAAGTAGATGAGTTTAGAACCTACAGCGAATTGATTGAAGAGCCTGGCTTGGCTTTTCCTGGATTGGTTTTAGCTGAAGCTGTTTGGCAAGCAACGGGAGCATCTTCGGTTTTTCAATCGTTCAGTCTGGGATATGTTTGGAAGCCCTATGAAGGTGAAGTTTATAGACCACTACTAGCATCACCGGACTTAAAGAACCAGCCTGATGAATTGCTGCGTGGGGTAAATCCTTTCAATAAAGGCATCACGCCTCACAGTAAAGACAAAACTGTGCGATATGTACGGCCAAAGCGATGGCCCTTTACCTATCGAAATCACAGTCCGATATATCCGGAAAAAGCGATCCCCCTTCACCTATCGAAATCGAAGAATTAGTCGCTTCATACAGCGAGCATTATAAACATAGAGAAACCCGGCTGCTTCAAAACACCGGGTTTCTAAATATTGTTGCTGCATTTTCGACGATCAAATTCCGGGCACGTAGGCCATAACAGGAGTACCTTGCTGCTGCTGCGCGATTTCCAAAAGGCGTTGAATGCGCTCTTCTGTCGGCGGGTGAGTGCGGAAAAGTGACTGCAAACCTTTAGTGGAAAAAGGATTCACAATCAACAGCGGCGACATCGCAGGATTGCCGTGCATCGGAATTTCACGACCGATTTTCTCTAATTTTTGCAGTGCGTTTGCTAAACCGATCGGGTTATTGGTAATTTCTACCGCACCGCTGTCTGCTGCAAATTCCCTCGTCCGAGAAATCGCCAATTGAATTACGGTGGCTGATAGCGGTGCTAAAATGATTAAAAACAGCAAACCAAAGGGATTTGGTCCTTGTCTGCTGTCGCGCGTTACCGGGCCGTAAAGCGCTCCAAAAGTCAGAATTCGCCCGACAAATGTAATTGCACCGGCAATTGTTCCTGCAACTGCTTGAGTGAGTGTGTCGCGGTTGCGGATGTGCGTGAGTTCGTGCGCTAAAACGCCTTCCAATTCTTCGCGGGAAAGCAGATTGATGATGCCTTCAGTAACTGCTATTGTCGCGTGTTCCGGGTCTCTTCCTGTGGCGAATGCGTTGGGAGATTGAGTAGGAACTAGAAATATTTTTGGCACCGGAATTTGGGCTTTTTCGCTCAGCGATGCTACCATATCGTAGATTTCAGGTGCTTCGCTGCGGGCGATCGGCTGAGCGCGGTAAGCCATTAACGCAGCCGTGTCGGAATAGTACCAAGAGCTAAAACTTGAGAAGGCGGCTAGCGCTAAACCGATGTAAAGTCCTTGCTCGTTGCCGATTAAATAATAACTTCCTAAAACGAGAAGGCCGCTTAGGAGTCCTAAGAGAGCGGCTGTTCTGAGTTGATTTGTTCCTAACATGGCGGGTTGAGGGCGATCGCTATTTTGATATTTTTGAGCTTGTAATTAGATTTTCATAGTTGGGGGCGATCGCGCCTCTATCTGCCGAAATAACTGCTGCCGCCAATAGTAGTATTTCACGTTTTCAGTGAGAAACTGGGAATTCCTCGGGAGGCTCTCTCGCCTTCTCTCAAGAGGCGGTAGAGCCGCAGGATATGACATTGCCAGCCAGAACCTGGAACCCAGATTAAAAACAAAATAAACGCAGACAATCTTACATTCATCTGCGTTTACCTGCGTTCATATGCGGTTGAATTCTTCAACCCTAAACCGCTTGCACTTGCTTTTCCTCAACAGCAACAGGTTCTTGATATACAGTTTGAGACTCATTAGCCAAAAAGTCAGCCAATTGAGCTTCAATTTCATCCCGCACAATTTGGCGGTATTCCAGAAAATGCTCGTTGTGAGCACACACAGTCAAATAATGATCCCAAACCGCAGGATTGCGCTTGAGAATGCTGAACAAATGATGCCAAAACTTCCAGCGAGTGCTACGCTTGACTCCCTGCCGCCACACCACAGTTAGCAGTGCTCGCAAGTCTATCCAACTGGGAACTCTCGCAGGTATCTTTGCTGTAGGTGCACCTAACATTAAGAAATGGCGATAAGTCCGGTCTAAATATTTCTCAGCATCGTACACTTCGCAGAATGCCTCGACATATTCGCGGGCAATATCTTCGAGAGGCCGCGTCGGGATAAAGTTCATCAAGGTAGTCTGGTTGAGGTTGCCAGATTTGTCGCGCAACCGCCCTTCTTTTGCTAGCCTGTGGGACAATGCAGTGTGCGGCAAAGCTTGCAGCATTCCAAAGGTTGTGCTCGGAATAGCTGCTGCTTCGGCAAACTGGACAATCCGCTGACCGGCACCGGGTTTTTCGCCGTCGAATCCGATGATGAATCCGGCCATTACTCGCAAACCAGTTTTCGCAATTAACTCTACTGATTCGATCAGGGAATTGCGGGTATTTTGGAATTTCTTGGTCATTTGCAGGCTTTCTTCATCAGGGGTTTCAATCCCTAAAAACACTGCATTGAAATTGCAAGCTACCATCATCTCCATCAATTCTTGGTCTTGGGCTAAATCGATGGATGCTTCTGTGTTGAAAGTAAAGGGGAATTTGTGTTCTTCTTGCCAAACTTTTAAGTCTTTTAGCAACAGTTTGACGCTGCGTTTGTTGCCGATAAAGTTGTCGTCTACCATGAACACGCCGCGCCGCCAGCCCAAGTTGTAGAGATAGTCTAATTCTGCTATCAATTGTTGGGGGTTTTTGGTGCGGGGTTTGCGGCCGTAGAGGACGATGATATCGCAGAATTCGCACTGGAAAGGACAGCCTCGGGAAAATTGAATTGACATCGAATCGTAGGCGTCTAATTCCAGCAAGTCGAAGCGGGGGACTGGGGTTGTGGTAACATCGGGTTTTACGCCGTCCGATCGATAAATTCCGCTTTTTTCGCCCCGTTGTATTGCTTCGACGAACATCGGCAAGGTGATTTCGCCTTCGTCGAGAATCAAGTAATCTATGCCCGCTGCTTGAGGTTCTTCTGGTACGGAAGTCGGGTAGGGGCCGCCGCAAGCTACGGATTTACCGCGCCGTTTTGCTTCGCGAATTATGTCTAGCAAATCTTCTTTTTGGACAATCATTGCGGACAGAATAACGAGCTCTGCCCATTCCCATTCTGGTTCGGTGATTTGTCTGATGTTGCGATCGACTAACTTAAATTCCCATTCTTGGGGTAAAATAGCTGCTACCGTTACCAAACCCAGCGGTGGCAGCAGCACTTTACGATCGACTAATTCTAGGATTTTCTCGTAAGACCAAAATGTTTTCGGAAACAGGGGGTAAACTAGGAGAACTCGCATTATATGTTAAACCTCACATCAGTAAACAACTTGCGATCGGGCTGGCGTGTTTGAGAGTTTGATCGACTCTCAAGACTTAATGTTAAGGCTAAAATTACGATCTTGCACTCGATCGAATATCTGGCGAGGGGTGAAACCCCCTAAGACAAAGATCGTCAGCGCAATTTTTAGCTTGCAGTTCCCTGTTAAAGTTTGCAAATGCTGATATCTTATCGTATTTGACCCTTAATTGACGATAATCGCATTTAAAAAGCATGGGACTAAGGCAAAAAAGAATTTGAAAAACTTACATTATTCGTAAAATACACCTCGGCGCACCCTACATATATTTCCTAAGGTGCACATTCCCTCTTCCCTCTTCCCTCTTCCTTCTCCCCTAATTTGAATCTTTGCCGGGAATCCCGCTAGTTCTTAACATATCGGCCACTGTGCCGCAGTAACTCGGCATTCCTATGCTTTCGGGATTCACAAGATTTTGATAGGTAAAATGGCGGTAGCTGATGCAAAATCTATCCCAAGCAGCCACCTGAATTCGGAACAGCCAAATAAAGAAATTGGCTAGCCAAGCTGACAAAGTAATCCGAAAAAATATCTTTTTATTCAAATACTGGCAAGCTTGTTCTACCACTTCGTTAGCTGTAATCGCTGGATTTCCTAGCACAAAATGTCGCGGTTCCTCGGAAGCCGGCGGATGTTCAACTAAATAATTAACTACTTTAGCAATATCTGCGCCGTGGATGAAGTGAAAACTGCCATCTGCCTTAAACCAGCGAATCAAACCAATCCATTTTGCGACAAGTGGCAGGCCAGATGACAAGTGAGAGACAGGTTTTTCTGCGTCTCCTCCCAATACTAATGTCGGGTAAAGTGCCGTAATTGGAGGCACATTTGTCAAAGCTGACAAATGCACCATGCAGTTGTATTTTGAGCTAATATAATCTGTCCCCAGTTCGCCGGCTTCTTTGAGCAAATTGTTGTCTCGACCGAGAATACTGGCTGTTGAAAAATAAATTACTTGTTGGCAAGTCTGTGGCGAAAGTAGTTGAATTAGGCGGAGAGTTTTGGTTATGTTAACATCAAAAACTTCTTGAGTTCCTCCCCAAGCAGTTGCGGCTACAATTGCTACATTTATTGTTTGGAGAAGTTCGGCGTGTCGATCGATATCTCGCATATCGCCTTGTATTATATGGATGCCGGGGCGGGCTTTCCAGTCAAATTTTAATTTTTCGGGGTTGCGAACTAAGAGGTAAAGTTCGTGGTTTGTTTCTTGAATCAAAGTTTCGGCCATGTAGTGACCGATACAGCCACTTGCACCCGTCACAAAAATTTTTTTGGAGTTCATTTTGCCGCAGGAGAAGAGGAAGGATTTGACGCTTTTTCGATGCTAGGGAGACGGCATGGCCGTGTCCCTACAAATATCAGATGCAATTAAACTTAAATCTTACAGCATTCTCAATAACAGGCAAGATGCCTGTTCCACAAAAATTAAATTTTCTTGTGGGGTGGGCATCCTGCCCGCCCAATAAGGGACTATTGCAACAGGTGCAAAATGTCAGATTAACCGGACTCACTCGGATTATATATGTTTTTTCCACGGTAGGGATATGGCATTGCCCTATCCCTACAAATATCAGGTGCAATTAACCGGATTCGATCGGATTCTAGAATCGAAATCAAATCAAGCAGCAACTGCAAGCAATTTGTCGGCTTGTTTTGCGGTTTCAAAGAAGAAACGCACGTTATCTTCGGGAGTTCCCGGTAATACGCCGTGTCCCAAATTGAGGATGTGTCCGCGATGACCGGCTTTGCGAATTGTATCAAGAATTCGATCGCGAATAAACGGTTGAGAGCCAAACAACACGCCCGGATCGAGATTTCCTTGAACGTTCATATTCGGGCCCAAACGTCGGCGCGCGTCGGCCATATCCACTGTCCAATCGACGCTGACGATATCCGCGCCGGATGTTGCCATACGTTCGAGGATGCCGGCACTTCCAGTGACTAACAGAATTAGCGGGGTGTCGGGATGGGTTTTTTTGACTTGCTCGAACACCTGTTTCTGGTAAGGTAGAGCGAAGGTGTCGTAGTCTTGCGGGGACAGTTGGCCGGCCCAGGAGTCGAACATTTGCACTACTTGCGCGCCGCAGTCGATTTGATAGCGCACGTAAACGGCGATCGCATCTGCGAA
The DNA here is from genome assembly GCF_036700785.1 of Microcoleus sp. S28C3. NCBI lineage: Bacteria > Bacillati > Cyanobacteriota > Cyanophyceae > Oscillatoriales > Microcoleaceae > Microcoleus > Microcoleus sp. S28C3. The sequence continues at coordinate 36,602 of NZ_JAUBPO010000042.1, forward strand.
TTTTGAGAGCAACTGATGCAGTAAAGTTGGATCGGAAAATGCCATGTTTTTGATAATGGCATAATCCTTAGAACCTTTACCCTCAACCGCATAGGCCGCCAGCGTCCACGGCGCGCCCACAAAACCGAGCACGGTGGATTTGTTGCCGACTTCTTCGCGCAGGGATTTGAGGATAGTTTTGATAAACGGCAAGCTTTCTTCCGGGTTCAGCGGTTGCAGGTTGTCGATTTGCTGCTGAGTGCGGATTGGTGCGTGGATAATCGGGCCTTTGCCTTCGGCGATGTCCATGTCGATGCCCAAACCGGGCATGGGGGTGACAATATCGGAAAACAGAATTACGCCGTCGGGTTGAAACGCGCGCCACGGCTGAAGGGAAACTTCGATGGCAACTTCGGGAATTTCGGAACGTTCGCGAAACGAGGGATACTTTTCTCGCAAATCTCGATAAGCCTTCATGTAGCGGCCGGCTTGGCGCATCATCCACACAGGCGGGCGGTCTAGGGTTTCGCCGCGGGCTGCCCGCAACAACAAGGGAACTTCATTTAATGCCGACATTTTAACTTTTCTCTACCTTAGATATTTTAATGCCTTTGGTAGCTTACCACTGTGCGATCGTCCTTTTCGACAAAATCTTGTGTGTACAAATGTGTATTTTGTCATGGCCAAAGAAAGTGAGGCGAGGGTCAATCGATTTTAGATTTTAGATTTTAGATTTTAGATTTTAGAATTGAAGCATTGACGCCACGGATCAATTCGGGGGCTCCTTTATCGGATACAGGTTTTTTATTTCTGGACGGATGAATCCGGGGGCTTGTATCCTGGATGCTTTCGGTCAGAGATCGACTGTCTATAAAGGACTGGTATAAATCCTGTGTATACGCAAAGAAACCGGGTTTCTTCGTAGAAACCCGGTTTCTGATCCCGCGCTACAGTTTGATCTACTTACCTCGTTACGCACACTCCGCCTACGGATACGCGACATTGATCGCGGCCCTCATCGAACCTCCTATTATCATCCACCCTCGCCGAATCTAAATCTCTAGTCCGCGAATTGTAGTAATAATCTCCCGCCGGAAAGTTTCTAGTCGGGACAGCGCAGTAAGTCGAGTTTTGATTATTATCGTCAAACCTTACTCTCACCACAGAACGTCTCTCGCGACAATCAACAGACCGCAAGCCAAAATCATCTTGCAGAAGCTGTGCTCTGTCATATCGACTTTCATATCGGTCGTTATCTCGCCCGGTGTACCAATCGTCCCGCGAATTGCGAGATCGTCTGTCGCCCCCATCAATTCCCGCAACTTCTAGGGTGTAGCTACCGCCTCTGGCAGCATCTTTTGCTAATACTAAAAGTTTGTACTCACCACCACGGGGAATTTGATAATTAAAAGAACGGTCTTGCGTAAAAGCAACTTGTTTGTTGTTCTCGTAAAACAGTACCATCACGGGAGTAAAACCGCGACTTCTATCTGTGTCTAAAAATACTTCAATGTTATCGCCTTCGCGAGCGCTGAATGTGTATTCTTGGCCGCGCAATTCTTCCGTCGGAGAACCCGGAACCCACATATTCCGAAAACGGTAAATCGGGGAAGTGCGGCGAATTACTCCATCTATGCGATCGTTATTCTGTATCTGTTCGCCAACTGCACTAGACGGAATGCCAGTGAGTGCCAATCCTGCAACTAGCACAGTGGCAGCAATACTGTTTAACAAGTTGTTCGTTCTCATATCAACCTCTTTGGGAAAGTTTTAAACTCTTTTTGCTGTGTTGGCAGCGACATTTCCACATATAATCCATTTTAAATGTATTTTTGCCTATCTAGTGTTAGCCTCATCCGACCGGACTATTTTGTCGCTGTAAACTCTGGTCAGGCAGGATTTACGCCACCCCTCTGCATATAGCGTGAACGTAGGGGCAAACCTCCCGCAATTCGCCGCAGAATGTCGATCGCCCAAAACCTCCGTAGATTTACTTATAGTGGTTGGAGCTGGAAAACTTTGATAGAATGAAACATCGCTGCTTAGAATTAGGTAGTGGCAATTGATGCAATTCACGATCGTGTTTTTTGCGATGCCATTAAATTTAAATCCGTTCTTCAAACTATTGTACTCGCTCTTGCCCTACCGGGAAGCCACCCTTAATCTACCCTTTTCCAAAGAAGTAGTCCGCCAACGGCTTGCTGCAAAAGTTCCTACAGGTTTAATTGTTCACAAACCTATAATTGGAGGGAGGCGAATTCTTTACTGCTACCAAATCGAGCTTGATGGTTATTTCCTCCGCGCGACAATTACTGGCGGAGATTGGAGAGGGCTTTTGGTAGCGACAGCACAAATTCAAGACATTCCAGGCGGTTCGGTGTTGCCATTGAAGATGCGTCTTCCCAGTTTATCTATTGTCTTTTTACTGCCTTTGGGATTGGGTTGGGTTGTATTTTTTGTTACAGAAAAACCACCCTTAGAAATCCTCCCATTTTTCCTAATAATTTTACTATTATCCTATGCTTTATTTGTGTATCTTTTTCGCTACCATGCAAAACGCACCTTAAATATTCTGAAATCTACAATTCTTTTACAGAACTCTGCTGAATGATTTTCAGGCTATCTAAAAAGTGGTTTTTACCCGCAACTGAGCAATCCCGAATCAGCGTCAAGACTCGCCATAATTCCCATGGGTAAAGCAGCGTTAACCCCCTCGTGCCCGAAGGGCAAATCCGAGACAATCGGAATATTCAAATCCCCCAGCCGATCGCGCAAAACCTCTTCAATGCTAAAACTGGGAATACTCGGGTCAATCTCGCACCGACTGAAGCGCCCCAAAGCAATGCCCCGCACCCCAGCGAAAGCCCCCGCCATCCGCCACAAAGTCAGCATTCGATCGACTCTGTAAGGAGCCTCGGAAACATCCTCAAATGCGAGAATAACCCCGGTCAAATCCGGTTGATACGGGGTTCCGAGCAAATGAGAAGCCACCGTCAGATTCGCCGGAAACAGCCGTCCCGTGGCTTTTCCGCTGCCCCATCCTTTACCTTGCAAAGATTGTAAGGGACGACCTTCGATGCAGTCAAAAAGTCGATCGACAGACCAATCCGGTTCAGCAGCCAAAGTTGTCAGCATCGGCCCGTGAACACCCCAAATCCCCAATTTGTCGTGATTCCACAGCAAAGCAGTAATGTCGGAAAAGCCGATTAACCATTTCGGCGAATGGGAATCGGGAGTTGGAAATTGGGAGTTTTCCGCCTTTCCCACATTTCCTTTTTCCAAAAGTCGAGTGCTGCCGAAACCGCCACGAACACAGAGAATACCGCGACAATCCGGGTCATTGAGGGCATCTGCTAGCTGTCGGACGCGGTTTTGGTCGGAACCGGCCAAATAGCCCCAGCGATCGTCAAAACCTGGTGTTAATTCAACTCGATAGCCGCGGGATTTCCAAATTTCTACACCCTTTTCAAAGTTGGTTGATTCTCGCAAAGTGCCACTAGGGGCAATTACTTTGAGCAAATCTCCTGGTTGCAGAAATTTTATGTCAGTCATTAGTTATTAGTTATTAGTTATTAGTTATTAATTAGATCCTGTTTGGTGAATCGAGCATAATTCCGTAGGGGCGGGTTTTACAGACAATTTCTGACAGAAACAGACAATCTCGCAAACCCGCCCCCACCCACCCATAGGTGTAGACCTACATTTTCGGATTCGATGCAAATTTCAGGTTGATGTGGGTTATCGGTTGTGGCGGGGCGGGTTTATCTAGATTGTTGGTAATCGTTAGATATTGTCGGTGAAACCCGCCCCTACAGGATATGGTTAATTATTGATTTAGGAGTGAGTTTTTCAGATTGTTTGTTAATCATTGCTAAGGCAAAGTTAGAATTTCCACCCCAGAATCAGTAACAGCCAGAGTGTGCTCGAATTGAGCCGAAAGCTTTCCATCCTGGGTGATCGCAGTCCAACCATCGGCGAGAATTTCCACTTCCCAAGTACCCTCATTAATCATCGGCTCGATCGTAAAAACCATGCCTTGTCTGAGCTTCTTCCCCGTGCCCCGCTTGCCGTAGTGCAGAATTTCCGGTTCGGTGTGAAAGACTCGGTGAACCCCGTGCCCGGCAAAATTTCGCACTACCGAAAAACCCTGTGCTTCAGCATATTCTTGAATCGCTGCACCGATGTCTCCGGTACGAGCACCCGGTTTAACTTCCGCAATTCCTCTTCTTAAACATTCCTCGGTTACTTCAACTAACTTTTTCGCTACCGGTGAAGGTTTTCCGACAAAAAAAGTCTTGGAAGTATCGCCGTGATAGCCGTCAACTAAAGGCGTTACATCAATATTAATAATGTCGCCTTCTCTCAGAATTTGTTTAGCATTGGGGATGCCGTGACAGACTACTTCATTGACGCTAGCACACAGAGATTTAGGAAATCCTTTATAACCTAGCGGAGCGCTTTTTGCTCCGTGTGCCAAAGTCCAGCGTTCGGCTTCGTCGTTAATTTCGAGAGTGCTGACACCGGGTTTAACCATTGGTTCTAGGTGTAGGAGAAGTTCGGCAGCTAAACGGCCTGCTTGGCGCATTTTTTCGATTTCTCTACTGGATAAAAGCACTAAACGTTCGGTTGCCATAGTTTTTTCTGTTTTCTTTTTTTGTGATCGATTAAGAGTTTATTTAACTCAATTTTAGAATAGATTTGAACCAGTGTTCAAAACGATCGCCCAAAGCTCCCAAAGAATATTCTACCTCTGCTTGTCGCCGGCAAGCGCTGCGGTCAATTTGGTCTAAGCGGGCGATCGCACCTACCAAGCCATTTACACTATCAGGCTCCACTAAAAAGCCCGTCAGTCCGTCTCGAACAATTTCGGCAGGCCCCCCGCGCTCGTAAGCAATCACAGGCACACCGCACGCTAAAGCCTCGATCGCGACATTTCCGAAAGCTTCCACCCAGCGCGGCGTCATCAACAATGCTCGGCACTGACGGACTTGCTCTTGCATTTGGGTTGTTGTCAGAAACCCTAAATATTCTACCGGAGCATCCGGGTAATCTGCACAAATTTTTTCCCAATAATCCTCATGTTGCATTTTGCCCATAATTTTTAGGGGAATGCCTGTAATTTTCGCTGCCGCTACTGCATCTTCTAAGCCTTTTTCCGGGGCGATGCGACCAAGCCAAGCTAATTTGGGTTCCGGTTGGCTGCAAAATTCGTATAGCGATAAATCTATGCCGCTTCCCAACAACTGACACTCCTTGGCAAAGGCAAAGGTTTCGGCTTGGGAAACGGTGTAAACTCCGATCGTACCGGGAAATTGGGCGGCGGTTTGTCCGGCGATGCGATCGAGCGATTCAGAAACGGAACCCATGCTGATAAAATGGGCGATCGGAGTCCTCAAAAATGGCGTCAAATAAAACGGCAGCCAATCGTAGGCAAAGTTAACAATGACATCCCATTCATCCTGAACTTGGCGAGCATATTCCCACATATTCGCCAGCACAGAATCGGCGGGCATCACAATAGCAGCATTGTAATCTTGTGTTTGGGCGGTTACTTGCAAATCGCCTGTTATTTCGATTACTGGAATTGATTCTAAGACTGATCCTACTGGTGCTACGACTGCTATTTTATGACCGCGGCGCTGCAATTCTTTAGCAATGTTAAGGACTGTAAGTTCGACACCGCCGCCCAACCCGGAACCGAGTTTACCTACAGAAGTTGACAGGAACAATAGTTTTAAAGAGTTATTAGTCATTAGTCATTAGTCATTAGTCAGCCTTGACTAATTCTAACATAATCTAAATTCTAAATTTTTCACTCTCCAATCTCCAATCTCAAATTATTTAAAAATTGCTAGATTTATCAATCTCTCCCAGAGCGCGGACGGATGCGATTCAACTGATTGATGGCCCAGCGAGCAGTTTCCTGAACTTCTGGATCGGGATCGTCCGTCGCACGGTGCAACAAGTGACTGATTTGATTCACCAATTCGTAAATCCGCGTCAAGTCGCGAATCGCATTTTTACGCACTTCGGGGTTTTCATTTTGCAGCGAAATTGACCAGGCATTATTCATGGGTTTGAGCGTGCGAATGCCAATTTCCGACAGACTTGCCAAAATTAAACTGTACTGCTTCGAGTCAGAATTTGCTAGCAAATCGAGCAACGGCTCAACTGCTCTGGAATCTCCCTGCTGACCGAGTTCCCAAATTGCTTTGCGCCTTTTTGCCGGATTTAGGTGCTGCAAATCTTCAATCAGTGCTTCAATAATATCAACTTTAGGTCTACCATCCGTTTCTGGAAGGGAAATATCTTTCTTCCGACTCGCTAGGGAATCGGCTCGATTAGTTGTTTCGGGAATGTTGAAACCTGTGTCGCTGTAGCCGTTGCTGTTAGTTTCCAAGGGCACGGTGTCGGAATTAATTCGATCGCCCTCGACAACTGCATCCTCGGATTCTGGTTCCCCCAATTCCCGGATAAACGGTAAAGGCCGATCGCTGCTGTCGAGACTGTAGTCTTTTGGCAAATCAAAATGGTAGGGCAAAGCTGGCCGCGGTTTTTGTCCCCCAAAAGAAACATCTTGATGTCCAATTTCCTGCGAGTTTGTAGGAGAATCGGGATTAGTGAATTGAGAGTTTCTTTGGTTGTGGCGATCGACTCTCCCCCGTCTTCGCCTTGAATGATTTGACTCGCCGTTGCTAACTAATTTGAGCATGATAAATACTGCCGCTGCCGTGACGACAACTGCTGCCAAACCCAACATTAACAACCCCCGCTGACGAGACAAAATGACAATCAAATTAGATATCGGTTTGGGGATTTTGGAATTAGATTTAGACGCTTTGGACGGCTTAGATTTGTTTTTATCGGGAGCTGGAGACGGTTTTGGAGGGTTGGAGTCCTGGCGATCGTCCGGGGGAGAGTTCGCCTGAGCAATTTCTAGGGAAACAGCCCGGTAGGAGGCATTGAGTACCTGTTGCCTTCCGTCGGCACTGGGACTGAACGCAGCGCCCAGACAGGCAATGCAGGTGAACAAACATACAAAGGAGCGGTAGTGCGCCATAAGACTCAATCCGGTTTTGAGAGGCAACGCCGCATGACGAGCTTTAGTTTAACCTTGAGTTAGCTCGATCCTAGCTGCTATGCGCTTAACTAACTCACAAATAGCACCAGACTCGCCAAAAACCCGGGTTTGAGAGGGCAGCGAGCCAGCCAGATCTGATTAACACAATTGCGTCATTGACGTGGAAGTCCTTTAACTAATTAGTTTGAGATGAGCTACATCGGCGGCCGCGAATAAAGCAGCGGCATCGAGAAAATTGATTGCAGCTCACCTCAGCAAGCGGAGCCTTAGCTGCGTGCTGTGCACGCGCAGCGCCACGGGGCTTCCGGGGCGCAGGCGGGCAATTGTTGCTCGCCGTCTATTTCTGACGGATAGCGTGGCATGACCAAGAGTTTAACAAGCTTCCGAGCCTGCCGGTCGATCGTTTTTGTCTTAATCTGGACGGAAGTCGGACAAGGTGTATTTGCAGTGGAAACGATAAACAGCATTTTTGAGTGTATTCTTGGCTGCTAAACCGAATATTTTCAGTACATTCCAGGACGCAATCTCGATCGAAGAAACCGGGTTTTTTTATCGAAACTGCTGTAAGAAAGAGAGCGCTGATTTGACCAATGTTAATTTCAAGGGGGGGAATTATGGCGGATAGAAGTTTTTGGGCGATCGACTAAGATAACCGTTAGGAAATATTGTATTCAGCAAGCAAGCGCCAAAAATCATACTATCTTGTAGAACTGGGCCAGTTTAGTTAGGAGCTATAGTGAGAGCGAGTAAACTGTTTCACGCACGCGCCCTCTCCCTACGTTCTGTTTATTTGTACCCACTTACTTAAGCTAAATCAATCGGTATTTAATCCTGTGCCGCCAAATTTGATATAAGATCGAGCTAAATTTCTAGTGTGAGAGAGTAGAGGCATTTGTGAGCCAACAAGATATTTTAAATTTAGCAAAAGAAGGCGATGCCCTGGCGATCGCATTTCTGATCGGCCAAGCACTCGAAAGCTTCGGGGTCAGGGCCAAAGCCAGCCGGGAAAATGACACCCTGCACCTGCTGCTGGAAGCAGAACAATTGCCCACAGAAGAAGCCTGCCTCCGAGTCGCAGTCAAAGGGTTGCAGCGGCTGCAACCAAATAACGTTTACTCAGTGACAGTTTACGGACGGCGGGGCGGCCAGCAATTGCCGGGTTGGACTCAGACGGTAGAATTAAAAAAACGCTTGACTTCCGCACCCGTGAGTGCATTAGTTGCCGTGAATGCAGCATTAGCTGCGAGTGAAGCAGTAGCAGCGAGTTTACCCGCTTCCCCAATTCCTGTGGCTTTGCCAAAGCTAGAAAAAACTCAAAATGCCACAATTGCGCCCACTCAAACACCAGAAAAATCTCCGCCCCAACCCCCGAAAATCCCAACTCCAAAACGCACAAACCAAAGGCAGCAAAAGCCATCACCGCAGCCAGAGTTAGCCCGCACTAAAACTAAAAAATCTGGGCTGTCAGTCGGTGTTCTGAGTCTGATTCTCGTGCCGATATCCGGCTTTGTTCTGGCTTCTCAACTTTACAAATCCTCAAGCACCGCTACTATTAACCCTCTAACGTCAAACCCTGCGGTACAAAAAGTGAGCTCGACACCGGCACCTGCAACCGCAGCCAAATCCCTTCCAGCTCCAAAATGGCCCTCCCCGGCTGCCAAAAAACCTGCCGCTGTGCCCGCAACTGTCAGCATCAAAGCAGTTGGCGACATGATCCCCGGCACAAATTATCCGTACAACAAACTGCCGCCAAAAAAAGAGCTTTTATTGGAGTCGGTAAAACCGTACCTCAAAGGAGCTGATATTCTGTTTGGCAATTTTGAAAGCACGATGACCGATTATCCTTACAGTTCCAAAGCAGGCGGCGGACGAATGCTGTTTGCCTTTCGGACGCCTCCGAGTTATGCCAAAATTTTCAAAGATGTTGGTTTTGATATTTTGAATGTTGCCAACAATCACTCTTACGATTTTAACGAGCAGGGATTTAAGGACACGATTAAAAACATCGACAGCAACGGCATGAAAGCTGTTGGCAAAAGAGATCAAATTGTTTATCAAAATGTCAAAGGCGTGAATTTTGCCTTTATCGGGTTCAGCAACTACGGCGAAGTTCACAATTCCTTGCTGGAACTGAAAGCGGGAGCCGAAGTTGTCAAGAAAGCGAAGGAAAAGGCTGATATTGTAGTGATATCAGTTCATGCTGGAGCTGAAGGAACGGGAGCTCTGAATGTGAGAAACAAAAACGAATTATTTTACGGAGAAAACCGGGGGAATATGGTTTTGTTTTCACGGACGATGATTGATGCGGGAGCAGATTTGATTTTGGGACACGGCCCGCACGTTCCCCGAGCGATGGAGCTTTATAAAGGGAAATTGATTGCTTATTCGCTGGGCAATTTTTTGGGTTATCGCACTTTGTCCACAGCAGGAGCACTCGGTCAATCTCTAATTTTGGATGTGAAAATGACTCCGCAAGGGGATTTTGTTTCGGGTAAGATTATCCCAGTCGAACTTAATCGGCAAGGCATCCCATCTATTGATGACGATTTTAGGAGTGTGGGGTTGATTGACCGTTTGACAAAAAGCGATTTTCCCAAGACTGATTTGAAAATTGATGACAAGGGGATAATTTCCAAGAAATGATCGGGGCAATTATTTACCGAAGAAGTGCCTTATGACGAGAAGCTATACTTCCGGTGACTCCTCAAATAAGCGATCGCCCCGGTGCAATCCATCTGCCATTTGATAAGTTTGTGCTTGCGATCGCACTGTCGGGGCATGGGCGGCTAAATACCTTGCCGCCGCCACTAATACCACAATGCGATCGCCCGCATTTTCTAATAAAGCATACTGGCGAAATGCTGCTTCTACCTGCTGAATAACGTGGAAATCCCGATTTTCCCGCAGCATCAGTTTTCCTAAAACTGCCATCAACCGTTCTGATTTGCCGCCGCTATATAAGTATTTTGCAACTAATTTACCGACTGGATTCACCTGTTGCTGTCTGTCCAACAAGTCTGGCAGTTGTTTGAGCAATTCCTCTGGATTCTCAACTACATCTGTTGGTTCTGGAAGTCGCGCAGGCGGTACATTTAAGAAACGGTTGAGATATACGGCGATCGCTGCATCGAAAACTCCCCGCAGCAACTCTATTGAAGGCGATCGTCGCAATCCTTGATGCACCGCATTCGCAAAGGTAAAGGGATGGTGCGCTGAATTCCAGTCGCTGTGGTCGTTATTCGTATTAAACCGGGCTACGCGGAGGGCAGCAGCATAAGTGACTGCACTCGCTAATTCGTCTTCGCTACAACCTTCTTTCAAGGCAGTTAAAAGTGCATCGACGATCGCCAATACATCTTCGCCCAACAACATCGGAATTAACTGTTCTCTTCCCAACCAATTGCCCCGGTGCGATCGGCCCATTTCTAAAGCTGCCGGCAACTGCGCCATCGCTGACTCTAAAATTGCCACCACATCCACAGGGTAGCGCCAAGAACTCGACTCTTCCATGCGCGCCGCATTCGCCAAACCACCCACCAAACTCGCGAAAATAGTTTCTGCCCCTTCCCAATTCACTGCATCCAGGGCTTCTAACGCCTTGTTAATAAAGTCGAGGCTGTGACCGACATCAATGTAGCGGTGGTCAGTAGCGGCCGCAAACAGCATATCAGCAATTTGTTCTCGTTCAAGAGGCGCGCGTACTGCTGTCAACAAACATCGTTCCGCCGCTTCGCTGTCTCTGATTTCAATAAATTGCCGGAACCAGCTTTTGAGTGTCTCTGCATCAACCTCAGAATTAGGCAAGGGGTGAACCGCAAAGTGAGGGGGTGCGCCTGCACTATCGCGGGCCACTGCCGAAAGTCCCTGATAGAGGGCACGGGGTCGGTCTTCTGGATCTAGATAAGGCAGGATATTCATCAAGCAGGTGTGGATCGATAAACCCGTATCCCATCCCGATTTGTTGTAGCGGGTGCCAAACTCTAATCCGATTTGGAAAGGTTCGCTGGCAGTTGCCCCCATATCTAGCAAGGCAATCACTGACTTGGCGATGACTAGAGAAATTCCTTGTTCTAACCCATCTTGAAGTCTCTGGCGCTGGTGGGCGTAAGGGTCAAGCTGTTGTGCTAAATTTACCCAAACTTCCCCGTCGCGAATTTCCGCTGGGAACGATCGCACGTCGTCAGCCCAAGAGTCAAAAGTACCGCCGCTGGCGACATCAAAGCGGGCGTAGTGCCAAGGACAGGTGACTATGCCATCTTTGCAAGTGCTGCCGTTGAGGGGAAAACCCATGTGGGGACAGCGGTTGTCGATCGCGTATACCCGATCGTTTGAGTAAAAAAGGGCGATCGCGTGTTTTTCCAAATTCACTAACAAACTGCCCTTTGTCTCGACTTCTGCAAGTTTCGCAGCGCTAACGTAATAGCCTGAAGTCTCAGCCATAAGTTTTTAAACTACTTTATATATAAACTAGATTAACTGCTTCGTAAAACTTACTCGAACTTATCTAAAGCCATCTTTAGACACAATCGATGTTCACTTCCTACGCTGTTGGGTAGACGGCTAATCCCAAGATAAGTAGGCTATCCCCCTCAAGCCGAGGGTTCCCAATTTAAAATATTGATGCTCGCATTCCAGTCGCGATCTAAAGATCTGCCGCAAGCAGGACAATCAAAAGTCCGAATGCTTAGCGGCATATCTTTTTTAGTGCCGCAATTAGAACAAGTTTTCGTGCTAGGAAACCATTGATCGACTAACACTAAATTTGCTCCATACATTTTGCACTTATAATCGAGTTGACGCTTGAATTCGTAAAAACCCAAGTCGGATATTGCCCCAGCCAGCTTGTGATTCGCCATCATCCCCTGAACGTTCAAGTTTTCAATCTTAATTAGTTTGAAAGTTTGAGCTAAATAAGTTGTTAGCTTGTGAAGAAAATTTAAGCGAATGCGAGCTATCCGCGCGTGAAGTCGGCTAATTTTATTGTAGGTCTTGCGCTGGTTTTGGGAGCCTTTTACCTGTTTTGATGCTTGGCGCTGCAAGGTAGCAAGCTTGATTTTCGCTTGCTTTAACGGTTTTGGTGCATCAAAGACCTGCTGGTTTGACAGGGTGGCAAAAGAATTAATGCCGACATCGATTCCTACAGAACTTTCAGATTGATGAACTGGCAAACGTTCGGCATCAACGCAAAAGGAAACAAACCAGCGACTTGCTTCTTTTGAAATCGTAAAAGTTTGAGATACGTAGCCGCAATCTAGGGGTTCGTCGAGTCTAAAAGTTCCCAAAGTAGGAATATTGATGGTTTTGCCAGCGCTTAATAAAACTTTGCCGTTAGATGAATCGACCCTAAAAGATTGACCGGATCGGCGGCTAGCAAATTTTGGATGACCTGCTTGGACAGAGCGATACCGACTAAAAGCATCTTTCAAGTCAATTAACGCATTTTGGTAAACTCGGCTAGATAATTGGTTCATCCAACCAAATTCAGGCTGTTTCTTAACGTAGTTGGTGAGAACTTTTTTAACTTCGTTGAGTACCTTGGAGTCCGTAAATTGCCCCTCGCCATACATTTGAGTACGCAAGCTCAACCCCATGTTAAATACTACGCGCCGGAATCCTGCGTGTTTTGCCATTAAAGTCGCTTCCTTGTTATTTAGTTTCAGCGCTCGTTTAATAGCAAACACAAAACTTTCTCTCAATAACGAACTATGGATAATTTTAGCAAACTATTTGGCGCTTTAGTCAAGCTCAATCTCGATCGCCAGCAGGTTTATGTTTTGGCTTTATTCCAAATTCATCACCGATAGCAAAGCTTCTTTCATCTCCTCTACCGTTGTTGTCGCCGTACCGAATTGACGCACGACAATACTAGCCGCCAAATTGCCCAAAACTGCCGCTTCCCAACCGGATGCACCGACGCACAAAGCTAAAGTCATTGCTGCTACAACTGTATCTCCAGCACCGGTTACGTCGAATACATCAGTCTTGTTAAAAGGGGGAATGTCCCAACTTTGAATGGCAAATTCCCCCTTTTCACAAATGGATGTTGGAGGGGGTGAATTTTTGATTTCTTCGCCGTTCGCCCTTTCAAACAAAGTCATCCCTTCTTCGCCGCGAGTAATCAGGATTTTTTGAGCTTGAGTTAAGTTCAACAAATCGCGTCCTGCTTGCATTAAAGTTTGAGGGTTTTTGATAGCATATCCCACTGCTTGCTCGGCTTCTGGCAAGTTCGGAGTAAATAACATTGCTCCAGAATATCGCTGCAAATTTGTTTGAGCGTCTACAATTGTTTTGCCGGGAACCACTGCCGATTCGATCGCCAAATTTGTCAAAACTCCGTCGCCGTAGTCGGAACAAACCACTGCATCTACTGTCGGTATTTGCTGCCGGATGTAGTCTGCCAGTTGCAACTGCAAATCTAAATCCGGCAACTCGTCCGATTTGCGATCGACTCGGACAATTTGCTGAGTCACCGACTGCCGCGCGTGCCCGGAAATGCGAGTTTTGGTGACAGTTGGACGCTGCGAATCGATTAAAATCCCAGCCGTATCAATTCCCGCCGCCTCAAAAATACCGCACAAAGCCTTTCCCTGGTCGTCTTTTCCCACCAAACCAGCAACTTTTACTTTGCCTCCCAGTTTGGCTAAATTGTAGACAGCATTTGCGCCACCTCCGGGTACTTGCTGAGTATTTTCGTAGCGCAAAATCAACACAGGTGCTTCGCGGGAAATTCGCTCTACTTGTCCGGTAAGAAACTCGTCCAAGGTCAAATCTCCGATCGCTAATACCTGCGCTCGATGGAAGCAGTCTAATCTTTTCAATAATTGCTCTGTTGAGGCACGCAGTTGAGGCAAAAAATCGGAATAGTCGTTAGTCATTAACCAAAAAAATGAGACTGAGGAGTTGATTGTTGAGTGTGGAACGAGCGGGAATTAAAAATCCTAATATTAATTAATAATTAATTTCCTCCCTTATTTTATTTTTAACTTTTAATTGATTTTCTGGCTGGGATTTTGAGAAACCAGTTGCAGGCTGTTGGCGATCGCACTCGCTCAAACAATTGGGCAAAAAAATGCGGATAAAAGCGCAGCCATTCAGACTCAAGAGAAAGTTTTACGGTGTGGAAGTTTCCTTCTACATAAGTGTCTTCAAAAAACAGCAAAGTTATTTCAATTTCTGCTTGATGATCGTAATCACCTGAGTCATTTGTTTTTTGAGTGCATCAATTTCCGCTTGCATTTTTGCCATTTTCACAGTCATCGCCTGAATTTCGGCCGCACCCGCTCCAGAAGTGGGTGCAGCAGCGGCGGCGGCTGGGGCTTCGGGCACCGGTTTCTTTTTCGCCAGTACCATCGCCGATTTGATTGCCTCGGTTAGCTGCTTCTTCTCAAAGGGTTTGGCGATGAATGCAAAAAAATGCTTCTCAAAGGGTTTCGGAATTTTTTCCATCACCTCTTCTTCGCGGCCCGACATGATCACCAAAGGTATCTTAGAAAGCTCGGGATGGGCTTGCACTTTTTGATAAACTTCCCAACCGCTGACTTTCGGCAGTAGGAAATCTAACATAATTAGATTCGGACGGGCTTGACGGATCAGTTTGAGTCCCTCTTCACCGTCTTTTGCTTCTAGAACTTCAAAGTTACCCTGAGGCAACATCTCTCGGACTCGGACGCGGATGACTTTACTGTCATCGATTACCAAGATTTTTTGACCAGCCACGACTGACTCCTTCAGTAATGAATGAGTGATGATTTGCAACCTTCAGTATATCCCTAACAGAATTCTACCCATAATTCTGGGCGAGTTTAGTTTTGTTGCACTTGGGCGCGATTCGGGTTTAGGGTGAGGTTGCTACAAGTTCAGGGACTTTGATTTCGGATAGGATCGAAGGCATTAACTCGATCGCCACTTAATTATATGTCGCCCCAAACTCCTCAAACTCCTACAGTCAAAGCAGTTGCCGCCCAAATGCGGGGTGAAATAGAGGCGATGCCGGAGTGGTTGCGCAGGCCCGTTGGCAAAGCTAGCGAACTTTCGCAAGTGCAAAAAATTATTAAACAGCGGCAAATTCACACGATTTGCGAGGAGGGCAGATGTCCCAACCGGGGCGAGTGCTACGCCCAAAAAACGGCGACTTTTTTGTTGATGGGGCCGACTTGCACCCGCGCTTGTGCTTTTTGTCAAGTAGATAAAGGTCATTCTCCGATGCCCCTCGACCCGGAGGAACCGCAAAAGGTGGCTGAGGCTGTGCAGTTGTTGGGTTTGCGCTATGCGGTGCTGACTTCGGTGGCTAGGGACGATTTGCCGGATGGGGGTGCGGGTTGGTTTGCCAGGACGATCGCCCAAATCCGCATTCTGAACCCGGATACTGAAGTGGAGGTGCTGACGCCGGATTTTTGGGGGGGAATCGGGAGGAGTTCAGAGGGGGAGAATTCCGGCCTCGATGAGTTGCAGCGAGATCGGATTCGCACGGTGGTGGAGGCTAAACCGGCTTGTTACAACCACAATATTGAGACGGTGCGCCGGTTGCAAGGGCCGGTGCGGAGGGGGGCGAAGTACGATCGCTCGATCGACGTTCTGCGTATTGTTAAGCAATATGACCCAAATATTCCCACCAAATCCGGTTTGATGTTGGGACACGGAGAAACCGAAGCCGAGATAGTCGAAGCGATGACCGATTTGCGGGAGGCCAAGTGCGATCGGCTCACCCTCGGTCAATACATGAGACCGTCTCTAGAGCACCTCCCAGTGCGCAAATACTGGACGCCGGCCGAATTTGACCGTTTCGGGTCGATCGCCCGGGAGATGGGGTTTGAGCGCGTGCGATCGGGGCCTCTCGTCCGCAGTTCATACCACGCCGGAGAGAGCGATTGAAATTAATCTCTATTTAACTCGGTATAAACTCATTGTTACAAAAAATAACTCTAGAGGATTGTGCATAAGTGCGACGCTCTCTGCTATTTGTAAATAGAGTGACATTATGAATTAGGAGCTTTACCTATGGCAGAGATAGCGAAGAACCAATTAAAATCCGAGTCCGTGATGAAAACGGGCAAGTTCCCTTACACCTTTCGCGCAGCCTGGTTTCTGTTGCTGTTAGCTATCAATTTTTTGGTTGCAGCCTATTATTTCCATATCATTGAATAGTTCTGCAACTTGATTTTTAGCAGACCCTGCTGCTCTCGACCTCAACGTCGAAGAGACGGAGAGAGGGAGAGGGGGAGAGTTTTGAGTTTTGAGTTGGCGAGAATATGACTTCATCCTTCTAACTAATGACTGCTGACTTCTTCCCTCTTCCTTCTAACTAATGACTTCTCTAGCGATTTCTAGAGGATTCTAGCTTTGACAACCGCTCTTTAATTTTGATAACATCTTGCTTCGTTTCAATTGCCAAAGTTGCTAAATTGTCAAACATCGGGTCTCCCGACCGCACTCTAGGATTTGTCCGACTAGCACCCGGAAGGTTAGGAGACTGAGGCCTGTTAACTCTAGAACCTTGATTCTGCAAACTGTAGATTTGTCCTCTGAGTTCAGAAATTTGAGTTTCTAATTGAGTAATGCGAAATTCTAATTGAGTTGTGGATTGAGCGGGCGTGACAATTGGCGCAACAGCAATTGCTAAGACGCAAGCCAGACAAAAAAGACAGATTTTTATGGCGCGATGGCGAAGATTTTTCGGCATAGCTTTAATAATTGAAATTATACCACTTCTACCATAACAAATCGCCCCTATTTTTGGTCTCTATCAGAAGTATGTCTTATGGCAACTAGGAACGTAGCTATTTTAATGTTCGATGATGTCGAGGTACTGGACTTTGCAGGCCCTTTTGAAGTGTTTGCGGTGACATCAGAATTAAGTAAGGGCGAGCGACCTTTTGCAGTCTCTACGGTAGCCGAACATCCCGGTGCTGTCAACGCCCGCAACGGTTTGAGCGTAAATCCCCACTGCACCATTTCCGATTGTCCGCCACCGGATATTTTAATTGTACCGGGAGGACAAGGTACGAGACAGTTAATCAATAATTCAGCAGTTGTTAATTGGATAAAAGATTGTGCGCCAACCGCAGAATTAGTGCTTTCTGTCTGTACGGGTTCGCTGCTTTTAGCAAAAGCTGGCTTGTTGGAAGGTTTGGCAGCAACTACACACCATCTGGCATTGGATTTATTGAGAGAATTAGCGCCCAACACAACTATTATCGAAAATCAGCGATTTGTAGATAACGGCAAAATCATCACCTCTGGGGGAATCTCTGCGGGAATTGATATGTCTTTGTACGTTGTCGGCAAGCTTTTGGGAACAGCACAAGCTGAACAAACAGCAGAGCACATGGAATATAAAATTGGTAATTAGGAATCCAGTTAATTCCGTCCTTATGCAAAACCTGTATATCTAGGGTGCGAAGTGCGTATCTCACCGCTATAATTCTTGCGCGTCAAACTACGCATAACCTAATTATACCAAGTATGAAAATCGAGCATCTCTATGGACACGGCAATGCCGTGTCCTACTCCCCGCACCGGAAACGGCAATGCCGTGTCCCTACCGTTCCCTTTTAATAATTGGTATAAGATTGAGGATTGTAGCAAGACTTTTTTAAATATGTATTAAGAATCTTCGCCCCAAACTTTTAGCTGTAAATAGACTAATACTAAAGCTAAAGCCATCAGGAAAGTTGCCGCTGCGGCTGCATAGCCAAAATCAAATTGCGAAAAAGCTTGCTCGTAAATATAATAAACTAGCAAATTAGTAGAGTTTAAAGGGCCGCCGCCGGTGATGACGTAAACTTGCTCGAAACTCCGCAGGGTAAAAATAGCAGTAGTGACTGTAGCAAATACTAAAGTCGGTCGCAAACCGGGTAAAGTGATGTACAAAAATTGCTGCCAAGCATTAGCTCCATCCAATTCTGCCGCTTCGTAACGATTTACCGGAATTGCTTGCAATCCTGCTAAAAATACTACCATATTAAAGCCTAATTGTTTCCAAACACTGAGCAGAATTATCACTGGCATTGCCCAAACTGTGCTGCTAAGCCAAGGAATTGGATTTAAGCCGATCGCATTTAGGGCATTATTCACCGGGCCTTCGGTTTGAAACAACCACCGCCAACCCAAGCCAACTGCAACTAAAGAGGTAATCGAAGGAATAAAATAAGCGGTGCGGAGAGCTCCTCGCCAAGCAAACGAGCGATTTAGCAAAACTGCTAAGCCCAATGGAATCACTAAACTGGGAATGACTGTCGCAGTAGTAAAATAGAGCGTATTTTGGATAATTTGCCAGAAATCCGGGTTGGTGACTAGACGCCAGTAGTTGTTCAAGCCAATCCAACGCACTCCCGATTGGGTAAAGCTGCCGCTGGTAAAGCTGAGGTAAAATAAATAGGCGATCGGCCAAATCAAAAAAATACCCAGAAACAGCAAAGCTGGGGCCAGAAAAGTCCAAGCTGCGATCGAATCATTATCCAACCAGTTAAAACGCCCAAATTTAATCGGAACCATTGGCTTGTAAATTTTAGCTTTTAGTTTTAAATGGTATCACAATATAGGTCAATGTCAAAATGAATCTTCTCGATATTTTAGCCAATTTACCCACTATAGAAACTGAGAGACTGCTGCTGAGAAAAATTACTTTAAACGATGCGAGCGATATGTTTGAGTATGCCTCAAACCCCGAAGTATCACAATACACAATGTGGTCAACCCACACCTCGATCGAAGACACTAAATACTTTCTCAAGTCACTTACAAAAATGTACAAAAGACGAGAGCTGGTAGATTGGGGACTCGTCCATAAAGCCGAGAAAAAGTTTATCGGGACTTGCGGATTTGTGGAATGGAGCATGACGCACAGCCGCGCGGAAATTGGCTACGCACTCTCTAGGAGCTATTGGGGCGAAGGATACATGAGCGAGGCTGTCAATGCAGTGATTGAATTCGGTTTTCGGGAGATGTTGCTGAATCGAATTATGGCTCGATGTGAGGTTAACAATATTGCTTCGGCTCGGGTGATGGAAAAAGTGGGGATGCAATGGGAAGGGATTTTACGACAGCACCTATTTGTGAAAGACAGATATTGGGATCTGAAAATTTATTCGATTCTCAGGGAAGAGTTTTTTGATAATATTGTAGAATAGGAGTTAATCAGTAGCTCAGCGAAAAAAAATAATATACTTAGGACTTAGGCAATATCTCCATGTAGAGTGCGCCGAAGCACACATTACCCTTTACCTGTATTGTAGAAGACGAGTGAATAGTTTTTATTTTTATGACCGAGAATTTCTTGATGGTACCCGCCACGTGATTGATCCGTGGAATCAATCCAAAATCTAAAATCTAAAATCCTCACGCCCCCGAATTTATCCGTGGGGTCAATCCAAAATCTAAAATCTAAAATCTAAAATCGAATGACCGCTAATCCAGTATCTGCTAATTCCAATGCCTGCCTGATTTCTCCTGAGATTGGCAAAAGTTTGATCGCGCCGGCCCATCCTCCCTTAAAACTAGGAGTTTTAGCATCAGGAAGCGGCAGCAACTTCGAGGTAATTGCACAAGCTATCCAAAATCAACAACTCAACGCTAAAATCCCAGTATTAATTTACAACAACCCCGAAGCCAAAGCCGCAGCCAGAGCCGAAAAATACGGAATTCCCTCGATTCTGCTCAATCACCGCGAGTGCAAAAGCCGCGAAGAATTAGATACAAAAATTGTTAAAACTTTCCAAGAATATGATGTAGAATGGGTAGTGATGGCGGGTTGGATGCGGATTGTTACCAAAGTTTTGCTCGATGCTTTTCCCGATCGCGTTATTAACATTCACCCCAGTTTGCTGCCGAGTTTCCCAGGAATTCATGCCGTCGAGCAAGCACTGGCCGCTAAGGTTAAAATCACCGGATGTACGGTGCATATCGCCCGTTTAGAAGTAGACAGCGGGCCGATTTTAATGCAGGCTGCGGTGCCAGTATTGCCTGATGATACCGCAGAAACCCTGCACGCGAGAATTCAGGTGCAAGAGCACAAGATTATGCTCGGTGCGATCGCACTTATTGCCGAATCCAATCGAAAATATTGTGACTAAAAACCTCACCAATGCCGCATCTATCCCCGAATTGCCCGTCAGCGACTCACCCGAAACAGGCCCGCCGCTGATAGACTCGAATCGCCTGAAATTAATTCTCAAAGAAAGGCTCAAAAAGAACATCGGCATCAAGGGAGAATTCTATCTGCCTTGCTTGCCATCGATGCTAGACGACTATCTTAAATTACTGTCAGACTTTTTAAACATTCTGGGACAAAACATCAACGCTGCCCAAACCCAAAACTTGCGAACATTAATCGCCAACGCCTTAGCAGAAGGATTCAAAAATTCCCCCCACGCTAATCTAATAGTCTCATATTTTCCCGCCAATTCTCAAAGCGGTTTAGCTGGCGGTATTACTCTGAATACCAAGATTCAAGTCGAATCCATGGCCCAGAAATATCATAGCTGGCCGGATATTCGCCCCGAACCTTTATTCGGCAGCCATCCCGATGCTAAAGTTATCGCCACTGCCGCTGAATTAGGCGAACCGGGAAAAGCACCTATTTTAGATGTTGGTGCGGGTCCAGGGCGCAATAGTTTGCCCTTAGCAAGGTTAGGCCATTCCGTGGATGCGATCGAATTAACACCCATATTTGCTGAAAAACTATCAGCAGCAGCAACCGCCGAAAACTTGCCGGTAAATGTCACCCAAGGCGACGTTTTAGACCCATTATTGAGGATGAAAACTTATCGGTACAAATTAGCCATCGCTACCGAAGTTCTCTCTCATTTCCGCTACCCCGAACAAGTCCGCCTGTTCCTCGGCAAAATGTCCGATGCTGTTTTAAGCGGCGGGCTTATCTTATTCAGTGCTTTCTTAGCAGTAGATGGATACGAACCCGACGAGATGGCCAAACAAATGTCTGAATTGTGTTGGTCTTATCTGATTACCAGACAAGAATTGCAAGCAGCGATAGAGGGTTTGCCATTAGAAATTATTTCTGATGAATCTGTGATTGAATACGAACAACAACATTTGCCTGACTCGGCGTGGCCGCCGACACCTTGGTTTGCGAGTTGGGCTAGCGGGCGCGATTTATTTCCCGTCCAACAAACACCGCCGTTAGAGTTGCGGTGGATACTTGTTAAACGCTTATAAAGAGTAGTATGGTGCGTCAATCGATTTTAGATTTTAGATTTTAGATTTTAGATTCAAGAATCGAAGCATTGACCCCACGGATAAATTCGAGGGGCAAGTTTCATCGGATACAGGTTTTTTATTTCTCCGTCCTGAGTCTGCGAAGGAATGAATCCGGGGGCTTGTATCCTGGATGCTTTCGGTCACAATTTAGTTTATCGATGATTGATAAAATAACGCGGTCTAACTCACATCTTGCACCATTCTTAAGAACAGGCAAGATGCCTGTTCCACAAAGATGGAGTTTTCTTCTTGTGGGGTGGGCATCCTGCGCGCCCGCAAAAAGCTAATTGAGAATGGTGCAACATCTCAGAGATCACGCACCATACGACAATTTTTAGGGATTAAAAATCCAATCCTAAACCTCAGATGCTCGCAATTGTCCGCAGGCTGCATCTGCTTCTAAGCCGCGAGAATACCGGACGCTAACTGCAATTTTCTTTTCCTTCAAAACCGCAACGAAACTGTTAATTCGGTTGGGAGTCGGTCGCTTATATTCAGCTTCCTGAATCGGATTGTAAGGAATCAAATTGACGTGACACTGAAAACCGCGCAAGTGTGTGGCTAACTCGGCTGCGTGTTCCGGCAAGTCATTCACACCTGCTAAAAGTACGTATTCAAAACTCAATCTGCGCCCAGTCGATCGCACATATTCCCGACATTCTGCGATTAAGTCACCCAAAACATAAGGGCGGGCGCTAGGAATTAACTCTTCGCGCAATCTTTGATTGGAAGCGTGGAGGCTGACGGCGAGGGTAACTTGCAGTTGATGTTCAGCTAGTTGGCTGATGCGATTGCGAATTCCTACTGTAGAAATGGTGATGTTTCGCTGTCCAATCCCTACGTCTTGATTCAAACACTTGACAGCAGCTACAACATTATCAAAATTCAGCAGGGGTTCGCCCATTCCCATAAACACGATGTGGCTGACTCTGCGGCCGAAATCTTGCTGTACTGTCAAGACTTGATCGACGATTTCGTGTTTTTCTAAATTGCGCTTGAAACCGCCTTTCCCAGTAGCGCAAAAGTCGCATCCCATCGCGCAGCCAACTTGGGCTGAGACGCACACAGTCAGCCGTTTATCGGTGGGAATGCCTACGGTTTCAATGATTTGACCGTCTGCCAATTTTAAGAGATACTTTACCGTGGCGTCTGGTGCGACCGATCGATAGTGAATGGTCGATCGCCCGATCGGAATTTTAGCAACAGTCTCGCGCCACTGTTTCGAGAATACAGAAATGTCAGAGATCGATCGCGCACCTTTCTCATAAATCCACTGGTACAACTGCTTTCCCCGATAAGCCGGTTGTCCTTGCTGCTGTACCCACTCCGTTAACTCAGCTAAACTCGCCCCCAGCAAGGGCGGAATTTTACCAGACTCAACAGCCAAAGCAGCAGTCTTGCGAGACTGATTCGCGCCCTTGGAATTACCAGAAGAGTACACCTGAGAAACGGAAGTAGGAGACATAGGTCATCAGAAAATTTAAAGCCACCCTCTATATTAAAACTTCTCGACCAAAGCTGCCGTTAATCCTCAAAAAGGTGAAGTCTCGATCCCCCTAAATCCCTCTTAATCAGCTATGCTTTATAAACATCTTTCTTAACAAAAAAGTTGACAAAAATTAATATCTGTGCAGTTGAACGCTCGGGTGATCGCCCAGGAGTCAGGTTAAAACGATCAATCAATGGGTAAGGCAAGAATTAGAAAAAACTCAATTGGGAGACGCAAGAAGAACAAATAGATTCATGAAAATTGTTTCTAACTTGATTGATAAACCCACATCCAGTGTACCTCAAGCTAGTGGTACATGGGCAGAAACTAAGGCTACTTATGATTTCTGGGATTCACCATATATAAAACCAGCTCAGCTTAGGCAAGGACACGTAGATGCGACACTTTCAAGAATCAAAAATCATCAAATTATCTTGGCAATACAGGATACAACGGAATTAAATTACACTACTCATAAAGCAGCCAAAGGAGTAGGATATCTTGATAGTAAATATGCTCAGGGATTGAAAGTACATTCAACTTTTGCAGCAACAACACAGGGGCTACCATTAGGAATTATCGCTCAATATGTCTGGGCTAGAGACCTAAAATCTTTAGGTAAAGCTGCTCAACGTTCTCAAAAATTAACTGAGGAAAAAGAAAGCCAAAGATGGCTTGATGCTTTAAAAAACACGTCATCTATCATCCCTGATTCACAACAAGTAGTCACAATTGCCGATCGAGAAGCGGACTTTTATGACTTGTTTGCCTGCGCGAACCGTCAGGGGGCAGATTTTTTGATTCGAGCAACTCAAAACAGATGTTTAGAGTCCTCATCCAACCATCTTAAAGAAGAGATGGAGTTAGTC